>NZ_FQVG01000011.1 GCF_900129265.1 Caloramator proteoclasticus DSM 10124
GAGCAGGAGAAAAGATAAAGAAAGAAACAGGAAGAGAGGACTTAGATATAGGTTTTAAGGTATTCAAGCTTGATTATTCAAACATAAAAATATGGAATCCAAATTATGATGATATAAAATCTACACTACTTGATATTAAAAACAATATTGTAGAAGGAAGAACAAAGGAAGATGTGCTTTATGAAATAATACTGAAACTTGGACTTGATTTAACAACGAAGATAGAAGAGATAAATATAGATAATAAAAAGCTATATAGAGTTGCAGATGGAGCATTAATTGTATGCTTAGAAGATGAAATAACAATAGAATTAGTAAAACAAATACCAAGTTTAGTGTCAGAATTTATGAAGGATGATGTAAGAATAGTGTTTTTAGAGACTGCATTTTCAGGTAAAGATTCACTTAAGTTAAACACAGTTCAAACACTTAAACAGCTTGGAATAAAGGAAGAAAATATAAGGAGTGTTTAAAATGAAGCTTAAATTTAAGTCAGACTTAAGTTATCAATGGGATGCTATAAAGTCTGTTGTTGATATATTTAGAGGACAAAGAATAATGCAGAGTAATTTTACCGTTTATTCAGAAGAAGTAATGTGTGGTGTAAAGCATACTGAATTAGGAATAGGAAATTATCTTGAATTGACAGAAAATGAAATTTTAAAAAATGTTCAAGAAATACAAATGAGAAATGGCTTGCCAATAAGCGAAAAATTGCAGGGAATGAATTTTACAGTGGAAATGGAAACAGGTACTGGAAAAACCTATGTTTATTTAAAAACAATATATGAGTTAAATAAAAACTATGGATTTACTAAATTTATAATTGTTGTACCTTCAGTTGCAATAAGAGAAGGTGTATATAAAACATTGCAAATAACAAAAGACCACTTTAATGAACTTTATGACAACAAGCCAGCTGAGTTTTTTATTTACGATGCATCGAAACTGACACAGGTTAGAAGCTTTGCAACATCAAATACAATACAGATAATGATTATAAACATAGATGCCTTTAGAAAATCCTTTTCTGACCCTGATATGGAAAGTAAATCTAACATTATTCATAGGCCAAATGATAAATTAAATGGATTAAAGCCAATACAATATATACAGGAAACAAATCCAATTGTAATTATAGATGAACCCCAAAGTGTTGATACAACAGATAAGGCAAAGGAGGCAATAGCGTCTTTAAATCCATTATGTACATTAAGATATTCAGCAACGCATGTTGATAAATATAACATGGTTTATAAATTAGATGCTGTTGATGCTTATGAAAAAAATTTGGTAAAAAAGATTGAGGTGATGTCTGTTAAATCCTTTAATAACTTTAACCTTCCATATATAAAATTAGTAGAAGTTGCGGAAAGAAAAGCAAAGGTTGAAGTTGATGTTGAAAATAATGGAAAAATAAAAAGAACTATCAAAACAGTTAAACCAGGTGATGACTTGTATGATATAACTAAAAGAGAGATATATCGTGGATTTAAAATAGAAGATATAAGCTGGGGTGTTGGTGATGAGTTTATTGAGGTAAATGGCAATATTATTTATTTAAATCAAAGCATTGGAGATATAGATGATGACGAAATAAAAAGATTTATGATAAGAAAGACAATAGAGGAACATTTAAATAAAGAATTAAAATTTAAAACTATGAATAAAAAAATAAAGGTATTGAGTTTATTTTTTATAGATAAGGTAGCTAATTATAGAGATTATGACCAAGATGGAAACCCAGTCAAGGGCAAATATGCTACTATGTTTGAAGAGGAATATAAAAAATTAATAACAAAATCCAAATATAAAACTCTTTTTGAAGATTTTAATTTAGAGGATATTGAGAAGATACATAATGGTTATTTTGCTCAGGATAAAAAGGGAAGATTTAAAGACACAAAGGGAAATACAAAGGATGACGATGATGTATATAGTCTTATAATGAGGGATAAGGAGAGGTTATTAAGCTTAGATGAACCTTTGAAGTTTATTTTTTCACACTCTGCACTTAGAGAAGGATGGGATAATCCTAATGTTTTTCAAATATGTACATTAAAGGATACAGCAGGAACATATATAAAAAGAAGACAGGAAATAGGAAGAGGATTAAGACTTTGTGTGGATAATAGTGGAGAAAGAATAGAAGAGAGAGGGAAGAATGTAAGTATAAATATACTTACAGTAATGGCAAATGAGTCTTATCATGATTTTGTTGCTAATCTACAAAGAGAAATCGAAGAAGACACAGGTATCAAATTCGGTGCAGTAGAAAAGCATATGTTTGCAGGGTTATTTTATGAAAATGAAGATGGAAATAAAGTTCAAATGGGATATGAATTGTCAAAAAAATTACACGAATATTTAACTAAAAGTGGTTATTTAAAGAATGATAAAATAACAGAAGAATTATCTAACTCAGTTTTAAATGATGATTTAGAGTTACCACAAGAATTTGCAAATTGGCATAATAGCATTATAAAGGAATTAAAGAGAAGAATTAATAAGTTAGATATTAAAGATGCAACAAAAAAGAATACAGCAAAATTAAATAGAGTGGTATTGGATAGTGAAGAGTTTAGAAATCTATGGAATAAAATAAATCAAAAGACCATATATTCTTTACAATTTGATAGTAAAGAGATGGTAAAAAAGTGCATAGATAAAATTAACAATATGCCTAAAATAGCACCACCAGAGTTAATTGTTGAAAAATCACGTATATATATGGACAAGGAAAAAGGAGTTTCTGATGAATTAGTAAGTGAGGGTAAAGAAGATATTAATATAAAAATTAATTTACCAGATATATTAACAGAACTTCAAAACAGAACAAGATTAACTCGTGGAACTATAGTTGATATTTTAGTTGGTTCAAATAGACTTGAAGAATTTAAAGTTAACCCACAAAAATTTATTGAACAGGTTGCAGACATTATAAATAGAGAACTTAGAAATGTTGTAAAGGATGGTATAAGATATCATAAAATAGATGATTATTATAAGGTGGAGTTATTCTATGAAAAAGAAATAATTGAATTTATAGCAGAAAAATTTGAAGAAAGTAAAAAAAGTCCTTATGATAAGATAATTTTTGATTCAACTGTTGAAGCTAACTTTGCAAAGAGGTTTGAAAATGATGAACATGTAAAGGTATACGCTAAACTACCTAATTGGTTTAAGATACCGACACCTTTAGGAGATTATAATCCAGACTGGGCTGTTGTAGTGGAAAAGGATAATGAGGAAAAATTGTATTTTGTTGTTGAAACTAAAGGAACTGAATATCAAGAAGATTTAAGACCAAAGGAAGAAATCAAAATAGAATGTGCAAAAAGACATTTTAAAGAATTAGGAGTAGATTTTAAAGGACCAGAAAAAGACCCTTCAGAATTTATTTTAGAGGCTATAGACTAAAAAACTTTAATAATATATTAGATGCTATAATATTGTGAAATATATCTATGAAAGATTTATAAAAATAAAAGGATGAGGTATACAATACTTCATCCTTTTTAACATAGGTCAAAAATTATTTTTGTAATTTATTTGAATTCTTAATAATATAATAGAAACAATCCAGTTCCACATCTAAGTTTTTAAAAAGATTTTTAGATAGGTCATAGTCATAATTAATTTTGTTAAGTATTTTTATTAAGCTATTTACTATATTTTTAATTTTTGATACAAAGTATTCTTTCTCTCCAAGAGTTATATTATCCATTGTAAATTCAAAATCACTTTCACTTAAAAGATTATTAAAGTTTATATGGTTGCTGCTATATAAAAATTTTATTATATTTTTCTGCGGTATATTTAAAGTAGAGATTAAATTAATAAATAAAGTTAACTTAAACACATCACTCTTCCCATTTTCAATATTATTTACAAGTCCAACGCTTACTCCTAAAAGTTCAGCCAACTTTTGAGTGGAGTATCCCTTATCCTTTCTATATTTTCTAACCATCTTACCAAACTCAATTTGTAGTGTTTCCATTTAAATCCCCCTTTCAGTTTTGATTATTGACAATGTTGGACGAGTTTATACTTGTCTACAATAAATTCATATTGATGAAAAATACATAAAAGTGAAAGAAGATGTTCAACATATAAGTAATACCAATAATTCTCTTTGAATAAAATGATAAGTGAATTAAGTTAAGGAGTTTTTTGTGGGGGATAGGGCTACTGAAAAAATAATTCTAACTGAAGTATTTGCTACAAAGGATGGTGAAGAGAGAAAAAAGAAGCTAATTGAGAAGGTAATTAAGTTAATTAAGAAGAAAGAAGATAGAAACAGCAGATAAAGCTATCTGCTTAAAGATAAAGTAGGTAGTTATACTTCTTAGCCAGTGAGTAAGGTGAAGGAGGTATAGCTTGGAGGTTGTTGCTATATATGTAAGGCTAAGTGATGAAGATAGGGATAAAGCAAATAAGATGGATGAGAGTGAGAGTATACAAAACCAAAAGGATATGCTCATAAGATACGCTAATGAACGAGGATGGAGGATATATAAGATATATAGTGATGAGGATTATTCAGGGCTTGATAAAGATAGGCCAGAGTTTAATCAGATGATAAAGGATGCTAAAGAGGGTAAGTTTAATATAATTCTCTGTAAGCACCAATCAAGGTTTTCAAGGGATATGGAGCTTATTGAGAAGTACCTTCACAATAAGTTTATAGAGTGGAATATAAGATTTGTAAGTGTTGTGGATGGGGTAGATACAAAGGATAAGCATAATAAAAAGAGCAGGCAGGTTAATGCTCTTGTTAATGAATGGTATTGTGAGGATATAAGTGAATCAATAAAGGCTGTATTTAGAGTAAAACAAAAGTCAGGCAAATTTATAGGTTCTTTCCCTTGTTTTGGCTACAAAAAGGATGAAAAGGATAAAAATAAGCTTGTAATAGATGAGGAAGCTGCGAAGATAGTTAGAGATATATTCAATTGGTATTTAGAAGGATATGGAACACAAAAGATTGCAGATATGCTAAACGAAAAAAATATCCCAAACCCAAGCAAATATAAGCTTTTAAAGGGGATGAATGTAAACAATAGCTTTGTTAATAAAAGTCGAGGTTATTGGAATAAAACAACTGTAAAAAGGATTTTAAAAAATAGAATGTATGTTGGAGATATGGTACAGCACGTATATGAAAAGCTCAATTATAAGTCAAAAAAGACTGTAAAGCTTAAGGAAAGTGACTGGATTATAGTGGAAAATACCCACCAACCAATTATTGATAGAGAGACGTTTGATAAAGTTCAAAAGAGACTAAAAAACAATGTTAGAAGTTTAGGAACAGGTAAATCACATATTTTTGCAGGGAAGGTTAAATGCTTAGATTGTAAAAGTACGATGCAAAAGGCAACCAACAATTCCAAAAGGTCATATTTAAGGTGTAAGCTATATTGTGTGTCAAAGGGAAGGCTATGTACAAAGCATACAATAAGGCTTGATAGGCTTGAAAATATAGTGGCAGAAAGAATTAAAGAACATTTTAGAATATTAGACGAAAATGAGATTGTAGAAGGCCTTAACGATATGGCCTTTGATTTGGAGATTAAAAATTTAGAAAAGGAACTAAATAGGATAAACAACGAAATTAAAACAAGGGATACTGCACTTAAAAATATTTATCTTGATAAAACAAAGGGAACTATATCAGAAGAGCAGTTTTTAGAGTTTAATAAGGCTTTCTTAGATGAAAAAAACAGCCTGTTGGCACGTAAAGAATATATTGAGTCCCAAATAGAAAGTTTAAGGGCTTCATTAGAAAAGAAAAGTAGAATAACAGAAAAAGTTAGGGCCTTTTTAAATTTTGATAAACTAACCCACGATATGGTCAATGAGCTTATAGACTACATTGAAATAGGAGAAAAGGATAAAAACACAAATGAGCAGGAAATAATAATCCACTGGCTATTTTAGTGTGTTTATGGAAAATTATCTCATGTTATTGACCCTAAATACCCAGGTGCAGTTGAAAGAATATTAAATTTTGGAGATTACTGGGATATTGATTTGATTAGAAAGTACAAAAAGCCAATAATATATTACACTGATAAGATTAGCGAACAATATTCAATATTTTTCTCACTACTTAGAGAGGCAAAGTTAATACACGATGAATGGGAAAAGGAATATTTAAAGGGAATGGATTTTGAAAAGGCAGACAAAATTACACAAGACATAATAGATGGACTTAATTTAACATCCTTTGATAGAAAGGGAGAAGAGGTTCATAGATTTGCAGGAGCAATGACACCTCAGGGGCAGCAGTGTTTTTATGAGGATTTAATTCAAGGATTAAAAAATAGAATAATTGTAAAGGGAAGACCAGGTACAGGTAAATCAACTATGACTAAAAAAGTTGCAAAGGCAGCAATTGAGGCGGGATTGGATGTTGAATTTTATCACTGTGCCTTTGATCCGTCAAGTATAGATATGATTATTATACCAGCTCGTAGCTTTGTAATGCTTGATGGAACAGCACCACACGTATATAATCCAAATGAAAATGACAAAGTTGTTGATATGTTTGAGTGTATAGATCAAAATATAGTCAAAGAAAACGAAGATCCAATTAAGACAATAGAAGTTAGATATAGAGATAAAATAAATGAAGCAAAAGAAGTATACTCATTAATTAAGAATCTACACGACGATCTTGAAAAATACTATATACAGGCAACAGACTTTAGTGAAGTAGATGCCTTAAGAAGACGACTGGTAGATTATTTTATAACTCTAAAATAGTATTAATTAGAGGTGTTAAGTTTGTGTGGAATTGTAGGTTGGATTAATTTTGATGAAAATATAAAGGATAGAATGAATGAAGTTGAAAGAATGACAAGAAAACTTATAAAAAGAGGACCAGATGAAGAGGGATTTTATCAAGGTAGTAATGTTTTATTTGGTCATAGAAGATTAGTTGTTGTTGACCCTGTAGGCGGACAGCAACCAATGATTAAGGAATTTGGAGGAAACAGATATATTCTTGTCTATAATGGAGAATTATATAATACAAATGAATTAAGAGATGAACTTAAAAAGTTAGGCTATACATTTAATTCTTATTCTGATACAGAGGTTTTATTAACTGCATATGTTCATTATAAAGAAGATTGTATAAACCATTTAAATGGTATTTTTGCATTTGCTGTTTGGGATGAAAATAAAAGTAGACTCTTTATGGCAAGAGATCATTTAGGAGTAAAACCACTATTTTATTTCAAACAAAACAATGAAATTATTTTTGCATCAGAAATTAAAAGCATTCTTTCACATTCAAAAATTAAACCTATTTTAGATAAAGATGGGCTTGAAACATTATTTGCACTTGGACCATCAAGACCCCTTGGAGATGGAATATTAAAAGGGATAAAAGAAGTGCCACCGGCAAGTTATTTGATTTTTGAAAATGGAAATTTTATAATAAAAGAATATTGGAAACCTACAGCTTATAAAAACAATCAAACATTAGATGAATGCATTGATAATGTAAGAAGTTTGGTTATTGATGCAATATATAGACAGCTCTCTGCTGATGTAAAGGTTTGCACATTTTTATCTGGAGGATTAGATTCAAGTATAATATCTTATGTTGCATCAAATTTTTTTAAAGAAAAGGGAATGCAGCTTGAAACATTTTCGATAGATTATGAAGATAACGAAAAGTACTTTAAAGCAAATGATTATATACCCAATAATGACAATGAATATATTGATTTAATGGTTAGTGAAATTGAAAGTATTCACAAAAATGTAGTATTATCTCAAGAACAACTTGTAAATTATTTAGAAGAAGCTGTATTAGCAAATGATCTTCCTGGTATGGCTGATATTGATTCATCATTATATCTATTTTGTAGAGAAATTAGAAAATATGCTACAGTTGCATTATCAGGAGAATGTGCAGATGAAGTGTTTGGTGGATATCCTTGGTATATAAAAAGAGAAGATTTAAACTATAAAGGTTTTCCTTGGTTAAAATCTGTTGATGTAAGGAAATCAATTATAAACAAAAATCTAAAATTGGATTTAGAAAGCAAAATAAAGAGGCATTATGAAGAAACAATTAATCAAGTAGAGTACCTAGACGAAGATGATGAACTGACAAAAAGACTAAGGGAGATGTTTTATCTAAATATTAAGTGGTTTATGGTTACACTCCTAAATAGAAAAGATAGGATGAGTATGTCAAATAGTTTAGAAGTAAGAGTTCCATTTGCAGATTATAGACTTGTGGAATTTGCTTATAATATTCCACCTAAATTCAAATTCTGTGATGGAAGAGAGAAGGGAATATTAAGACGTGCACTTAAAGGTATTTTACCAGATGATATAATTGAAAGAAAAAAATCACCATATCCTAAAACACATAATCCAAAGTATACTGAGCTTGTATGTAAATATATGATAGATATTTTATCAAATAAAAATGAACCTATACTCTATATAATTGATAAAGATTTTGTTGAATATACGGCTAATATTGGTGCTAAAAATATTAATGATAATTGGTTTGGACAGCTTATGAGTGGGCCTCAAACATTAGCATATTTAATTCAAGTAAACACGTGGCTAAAGAAATATAATATTGATATGGATTTTAAATAGGGGGATAGTCCCCTATTTTTTATATTGAAATATTTAAATATACTACTGGACGTTTAAAATATAAAGTTATATAATTAAAATAGCGAACATATGTTCAGAGGTGAATTAGATGGGAGAATTTAAAATAGTATCAAATTTTAAACCAACAGGAGACCAACCACAGGCAATAGAGAAACTTGTGGAGGGGATAAAAAGAGGAGATAGGTGTCAAACTCTTTTAGGAGTTACAGGTTCAGGAAAGACCTTTACTATGGCAAATATAATAGAAAGAGTTCAAAAACCAACTCTTGTTATTGCCCATAATAAAACTTTAGCAGCACAGCTTTGTAGTGAGTTTAAAGAATTTTTTCCTGAAAATGCAGTTGAATATTTTGTTAGTTATTATGACTATTATCAACCAGAAGCCTATGTGCCTCATACAGACACATATATAGAAAAGGATGCATCCATAAACGATGAAATAGATAAGCTGAGACACTCTGCAACTTCTGCCCTGTTTGAAAGAAGGGATGTAATAATTGTAGCAAGTGTTTCCTGTATATATGGTTTAGGGGATCCTAATGAATATAGAGACCTTGTAGTTTCTTTAAGAGTAGGAATGGAAAGGGACAGGGATGAGGTTATAAGAAGGCTTGTTGATATACAATATCAAAGAAATGATATAAATTTTGTAAGAGGAACCTTTAGAGTAAGAGGAGATGTGCTTGAAATATTCCCAGCCTCTCAATCGGAAAAGGCTATAAGAGTTGAATTTTTTGGTGATGAGATAGATAGAATAACTGAGATAGATGTACTGACTGGTGAAATATTAGGAGAGAGAAAGCATATTTCTATTTTCCCTGCATCCCACTATGCTGCATCAAGAGAAAAGATTGAAAAGGCAATAGAGGGAATAGAAAAGGAATTAGAGGAAAGGTATAATGAATTATTGCAGAAGGAGAGACTTCTTGAAGCTCAAAGATTAAAACAAAGAACAAATTATGATATAGAGATGCTAAGGGAAGTTGGTTATTGTAATGGGATTGAAAATTACTCAAGACACTTTGATGGAAGGCAAAAAGGAGAACCTCCATACACTTTACTTGATTACTTCCCAGATGATTTTTTGATTTTTATAGATGAATCCCACGTAACACTTCCACAGCTTAGGGCTATGTATGCAGGAGATAAATCAAGAAAGGATAATTTAGTTGAGTATGGATTTAGACTTCCTTGTGCCTATGATAATAGACCTTTAAAATTTGAGGAGTTTGAAAAGAAGATAAATCAAGTTTTGTTTGTAAGTGCAACACCATCACAATATGAGATAGAAAATTCAACTCAAGTGGTGGAACAGATTATAAGACCAACTGGACTTCTTGATCCAGAAATAGTAGTAAAACCAATTAAGGGACAAATTGATGATTTAATTGGAGAGATTAAAGCAACTATTTCAAGAGGATTTAGAATATTGGTTACTACTCTTACAAAAAAGATGGCTGAAGATTTAACTGAATACCTAAAGGATGTAGGCATAAAGGTTAGATATTTACATTCAGATATAGATACTCTTGAGAGAATGAGGATTATTAGAGATCTAAGAAAAGGTGATTTTGATGTATTAGTAGGAATAAACCTTTTAAGAGAGGGGCTTGATATACCAGAGGTTGCCCTTGTTGCAATACTTGATGCAGATAAAGAAGGCTTCTTGCGTTCAGAAACTTCACTTATACAGACAATAGGTAGAGCAGCAAGAAACGCAGAGAGTAAGGTTATAATGTATGCAGATAAAATGACTGACTCTATGAAAAGAGCAATTGATGAAACTAATAGAAGAAGAAAGATACAAATGGATTACAATAAGAAACACGGAATAGTACCTAAGACCGTTGTAAAACCAGTACACGAAATTATCGAAGCAACTAAGGTTGCTGAAGATAAGGAAATCTATAAGGCAGAGGATAAGGATTTATTAATTAGGACATTAGAAGAGATGATGCTTGAAGCGGCTAAAAATCTTGAGTTTGAAAGGGCAGCAGAGCTTAGAGATAAAATATATAAACTCAAAGGTATATCATAATTAATTTGGGTACATAATGTGGTAAATGGTTGTTTTATCACAATTTGTACCTTTATTATGCATAAGTTTTAATATAAGAACAAGAGGTGAAAAGATGGCTGTAGATAAAATTATTATAAAGGGAGCAAGAGAACACAATCTTAAAAATATTGATGTTGAAATACCAAGAAATAAATTTGTTGTTTTGACTGGTCTTTCAGGTTCAGGCAAATCTTCTCTTGCTTTTGATACAATTTATGCAGAGGGACAGAGAAGATATGTAGAGTCCCTTTCTGCCTATGCAAGACAGTTTTTAGGTCAGATGAATAAACCAGATGTTGATTATATAGAGGGACTTTCTCCAGCTATATCTATAGATCAAAAGACAACCAGCAAAAATCCGCGTTCAACTGTTGGAACTGTTACAGAAATATATGATTATTTAAGACTTCTATATGCAAGAATAGGTAAGCCTCATTGTCCAAAATGTGGTAGAGAAATAACTAAGATGAGTATAGATCAAATAGTAGAAAGGGTTCTTCAACTTGAAGAAAGAACAAAAATACAGGTTTTAGCACCTGTTGTTAGAGGCAGAAAAGGAGAACATTCAAAGCTATTTGAAAAGATAAAGAAGGATGGATTTGTTAGGGTAAGAGTAGATGGAACAGTTTATGATATAAATGATGAAATAAAGCTGGAAAAGAATAAAAAGCATAATATAGAGGTAGTTGTTGATAGAATAGTAATAAAGGAAGGAATTAAATCAAGACTTACAGATTCAATTGAAACTGCTCTGAAACTTTCTGAGGGACTTGTTATAATTGATGTAATAGAAAAAGAAGAGATGCTCTTTAGTGAAAACTTTGCTTGTCCTGATTGTAATATTAGTATAGGAGAGATTACACCAAGGATGTTTTCCTTCAACAGCCCCTTTGGTAAATGTGACGTGTGTGATGGTTTAGGTTCATTGATGGAGATAAGCCCTCATCTTGTTATAAAGGATATGGAGCTATCAATAAATGAAGGAGCCATAAAGCCTTGGGGTGAACTTAGAGATGATACTTGGACATATTCAATACTTTATGGCCTTTCAAAACATTATGGATTTAGTCTTGATGAACCCCTTAAAAATCTGCCTAAGGATATATTAAATTTACTTCTTTATGGTAATGATGGCGAAAAGTTTATGGTGAGTTTTGAGAGGGAATATGGGAAAGGCGAAATGATGTATAGCTTTGAGGGTATAATTCCAAACCTCCAAAGAAGATATAAGGAGACTAATTCTGAGTATATCAGGAATGAAATAGAGGGGTATATGGAGTTCAAAACTTGTCCAAAGTGTAAAGGAGCAAGACTTAGGGAGGAGAGCTTGTCAGTTACAATAGGTGGACTTTCAATAGATAAATTTTGTGATATGTCAATAAAAAAGGAGCTTGAGTTTATAGAAAATTTAAATTTAACAGAGAAGGAGGAAAAGATTGCCCACCAAATTTTAAAGGAGATAAAGGCAAGATTAACCTTCCTGATAAATGTCGGATTAGACTATCTAACTCTATCAAGGGCAGCATCTACATTATCAGGTGGTGAGTCTCAAAGAATAAGACTGGCAACACAGATAGGCTCAAGTCTTGTCGGAGTTTTATATATACTTGATGAACCAAGTATAGGACTTCATCAAAGGGATAACGATAGACTTCTTGATACTTTAAAACACTTAAGGGATTTAGGCAACACGTTAATTGTTGTAGAACACGATGAAGATACTATAAGAGCAGCAGACCATATAATTGATATTGGTCCTGGTGCAGGAACCCACGGAGGAAGAATTGTGGCACAGGGTACACCTGATGAGATTGCAGCAGATGAAAACTCAATAACAGGACAATATCTATCAGGTAGAAGAAGGATTGAAGTTCCAGAAAAAAGAAGAGAACCTAAGGGATATATTGAAGTTGTAGGTGCAGCAGAAAATAATCTTAAAAATATAAATGTAAAATTTCCGCTTGGTGTTTTTACTTGTGTAACTGGAGTTTCAGGTTCAGGTAAAAGTACGCTAATAAACGAAATTCTTTATAAAGGTGCAGCAAAGAGAATATTAAATATCAAAGATACACCAGGAAAACATAAGGATATATTAGGGCTTGAACAGATAGATAAAATAATAGATATTGACCAATCTCCAATAGGTAGAACACCACGTTCAAATCCTGCAACGTATACGGGAGTCTTTGATTATATAAGAGAAGTATTTGCTCAAACTCCAGAGGCAAAAATGAGGGGATATAAACCTGGAAGATTTAGTTTTAATGTTAAGGGTGGACGTTGTGAGGCTTGTTCGGGTGATGGTATAATTAAAATTGAAATGCAGTTTTTATCTGATGTCTACATTCCTTGTGAGGTTTGCAAAGGAAAAAGATACAATAGTGAAACGTTAGAGGTTAAATATAAGGGTAAAAATATAGCAGAAGTTCTTGATATGACAGTTGAGGAGGCATTAGAATTCTTTGAAAATATACCAAGGATAAAAAATAAACTTCAAACACTCTATGATGTTGGGTTATCCTATATTAAACTTGGTCAGCCATCAACACAACTATCAGGTGGAGAAGCACAAAGGATTAAGCTTGCATATGAATTATCAAAAAGAAGTACTGGACGAACGCTTTATATCTTAGATGAACCAACAACAGGTCTTCATATTGAAGATGTGAGAAGGCTTATTGAAATAATACAGAGATTAACTGATGCAGGCAATACCGTAATTGTAATTGAACATAATTTAGACGTTATAAAATGTGCTGATTATATAATAGATTTAGGCCCAGAGGGTGGAGACTTAGGAGGAACAGTAATAGCAAAGGGAACTCCAGAGGAGATTATAAAAGTTAAAAAGTCCTACACAGGAATGTATTTAAAGAAATATTTATAAAGGGGAAGTTTTTCTTCCTCTTTAATTTTGGAGGGGATTTTATGAATAAATTAAAAAGGTTTGTTTTAACAGTGTTGGCTTTTGGGGTATTTGTGTATTTATTTCTTCTTTCAATGATAATAGGCTTTGGTTTTTCAAGTAAAGAAAAAGAGGCCGATTGTGTTATTGTTTTAGGATGTAGGGTATATGGTAAACTTATGAGTCCTTTTTTGATGGAAAGAACTGATAAAGGGTTAAGTCTTTTAAACGAAGGTAAAGTTAAGCATATAATTGTGTCAGGTGGTAAAGGACAGGGGGAAGGTATAGAGGAAGCAGAGGCAATGAAGGAGTATTTGATAGCAAAAGGTGTTAGTAAGGAAAAGATTTTAGTTGAAAATAAATCGAAAAATACATATGAAAATTTAAAATACAGTAAAGAAATTATGAATAGAAAAAATCTTAAATCAGCCATTATTGTTTCAAATAAGTTTCATCTTTTTCGCTCTATGGTAGTTGCAAAAAAGTTTGGTATAAATGCCTCTTATCAAGGAGTGTTTGTTAAAAAGCACATTGGTGATGAAATTTATGGATATTTAAGGGAACCCTTTGCTTTAATTAAATATATTGTAAAATCATATATTTAAAAAAATTAAAAAATTTATTATAATTAGATTAAGGAAGTGATTTGGGGGAAGTGCTATGAGTATTTTAAGTGAAATATATGATTTATCTAAAGAACCTATATTTTTTATATCTCCTAATATTGATATTAAATTTCACATCATAAAACAAAATAGAGATGCTTTAAACATTAGATTTAGAAATTTATTAGAGGATGATATATTTTGTGATGAATATTCTATATTTAATATTGACTATTTGGTTAAACAAATGATTACATACTTAAATAATAGAGAATCTTCTTCTAATTATTTTGACGAAGTAGAAAAAAATATTGAAACATTTGAGGGAAAGTATGTATTTTATATAAATGCTTTTCTATCCTTCTATTATTTTGATACAAATAATTATGAGATGGCTGAACAGTATTTAAAGTATGCTCTAAATTATATAAAAAAGAATGAATGTACAGATTATGAAAGGATGTGCATATATTCTTTAACTGCAAATTTTCTACAAAAGACAAAGGATATATTTATAAGCGGCTCGGAGGCATATTTTTTAAAGGCTCTAAGGCTTGTAAAAGGAGTAGACAAGCTTGCAGAAATTGCTATACTTAATGCTATATCTTATCACTACCATAATATCGAAAGAATAGATGATTCTATAAAATATATTAACAGAGCCCTAAATATTGCAGATGAGATAAACATTCCTGATGTTGTTTTTTCAACATATAAAAATGCTGGTATTATTTATGTCACAAAGGGAAATTTTGAAAGAGCCTCATATTATTTTGAAAAGGCTATAAGATGTATAGAACACATTGAAGATAAGATGGAATATATTAAGTTATTAAACACCTTAGGTTATGTTGAGTTTTTAAAGGGAGATTTTAAATCTTCTATTGAAACCTTTAAAAGAGCAATAAATATTTTAACAAATCTTAGCAATGTAACGAAGCTTTTAGATGAATCAGTTAAAACCTTTGATAATATAGCCTTGACTTGTAAGTTTTTGGGTGATATAGAGGCTTCAATATATATGCAGGAATTGAGTAAGGATATTCTTGAGAATATTAATTATATTAATAGGGTTAATGAAGTACACAACTTAAGCAAGGTATATACTGACTTAGGAATTGATTATTTGATATATAAAAATGATATAAATAGGGCTGAATATTATTTAAAATTAGCATACAATTATACAGATGAAAATGAGCATTATATTAAAAGAAGTAAAAAGTTACTTTTAGATGCTTTGATAAATTATAATAAATATCAAGATGGACTTGATTTATTCCACAAGACAATTGATTTGTTAATCCAAAAGGGAAGCGATAATTTATATGTACAGATTATTCTTATGGAGTTTTTAACATATTATTATAGTTTATCTATGGATGAATCTAAATTTAATATGGCAAAAAATATTGCAGAAAAGTATTGCTTAGAAAAACAGTTTGAGGCACTTAAAAGAACTATATTAGAAAACTATAGAATAGATGAGTTTAATGTTTTATCAAATCCTCTTAATTTCTTTAGACTGCTTTCATTGCAAAGGAAACAAATACTTCTTGAAACAAGAAAGAGTAGGGATTATGAAATTTTTGAAGAACTGTCCTTTAGTATTTCTTCTTGTCAAAATATAGAGGATTTGTTTAAAACAGCTTCAGATGTATTGAACAAGTACTTCCTCTCTAAGAGTTTGTTAGTATTTTCCTATGATACACAGCAGGTTTTAGTTATATATTCAGACAGTGATTTAAAGGAAAAAGGCGTAGGTTTTATAAAGGAATTAGTAGATAATTTTAGAATGGATAGCGGAGTAATAAATTTAAATAACGAATGCACAAAATCCTGTATTGTTTCAAAGATAATGGACGATGAGGGATTATATTATTTTGTTCTCTGTAATGATTCTAAAAGTGATTGGTATTTTAATTTAGAACAGGTAAAGACCTTTAATCTTCTTGTGAATAATATGTTTTTAAAATATAAAAATATATGTCAACTGGAAACGATAAAACTTAGTGTAGTAACCGATTATATGACAGGGCTTAAGAATGCAGCCTATTACAATAAAAGAATTAAGGAATTGATCCAAAGATATAACAAAAATAATATTGAATTTGGTATGGCACTTATGGACTTAAATAAGTTTAAACAGATAAATGATAAGTTTGGGCACGAGGCAGGAGATAGTGCTATAAAACATTTTGCTAAAATACTTAAAAATGAAATGCAAAATACTGCTGAAATAATACGCTATGGAGGGGATGAGTTTATTCTTCTTTTTGAAGAGGATTATAAAAAGGTTGAAGCTTTAATATACAAGGTTAAATTAGAATTAAAAAATAATCCACTATTTATTGATGATGTAAAAATAATTTTAGATTTTTCCTATGGTATAGAGATGTATCACGGTCAGGGAGAAGCTAATCTGTTTAAAAATACAGATTTTAAAATGTATAAAAATAAGAATAAAGTTTCATAAATATTAAAGAAGTAAACAAAAGGAGTATAGCTTTTGTTTACTTTTATTTTTGGTTTAAAAAGATAAAATATGGTATAATATTTAAAAAAGAATACGAGGTGTTGATATGGTAAGATATGTTTCAACAGCATTAAAATTTATTATAATAGCAATTATCTATGTAATTATATTTAGGATTATAAGGTTAATGTATATAGATTTAAAAAGAAAAGGGAGATTAAAGGAGGATATGGACTTAGCTCTTGAAGTTCTTGATGCTCCAGAGGATATAAATATTTCAAGGGGCAGTGTTTATCCTATAAGGGATAGCATTACAATTGGAAGAAAAGAAGATAATTCAATAGTAATTGAAGATGCATATGTATCTAACTATCACGCAAAAATTATATTAGAGGATGATATATATATAAAGGATTTAGATAGTACAAATGGTACGTATGTAAATGGTAAAAGGATTGATAGGTTAACTAAGATATCAGAAGGAGATTTAATTGAAATAGGCAGAATTACATTTAAGGTAATATAGAGGTGTAATATTATGGAACTTGAAAAAAAGGTACTACATAGCATTTATTTTGTAACCTTCTTTTTATTTTTTAATTTATGTTTTATTACAGAAAAAATAGATTTAGTTCCGCTAATTTTTTGTTTGTCATCAATAATTTTAATTGCATATTCAAATTTTATTATAAGAAAATTTTATCCAAGAGGAGATAAATTTTTATTTTTAATTTCAGTATTGCTATGTCAAATAGGAATTGTAATGATATATAGACTCGATATAAAAACAAAAAACTTTGAAATTCCACGCTATGCTTTAAAGCAGATGACTTGGTTCACTATAGGTATCACTATTTTTATGATTATACTATTTATTGCTCCTAAAATGATAAGAATCTCAAGGTATAAGTATGTATATATATTTATTGCACTTTCACTTCTTATGTCAACTCTATTTATTGGAAAGGAAATAAAAGGTTCTAAAAATTGGATTGTAATAGGAGCCTTTAGTTTTCAGCCTTCGGAAATAGCGAAATTTTTTATTATTTTATATTTAGCTTCAGCACTTTCAAAACAGATAAATAAAAGAGACATAATAGAGACTGTTGTTTTTACTTTTTTTGCAATAGGATTTTTAGTTTTAGAGAAGGATTTGGGTGCTGCACTTATTTTCTTTGGTATTTATCTTGTAATGTTGTATATAGCAACGTCTGATGCAAAATACGTGGGATTAGGTCTTTTAGCCTTCAGTTTAGGTGGACTTTTAAGTTATTTCATATTTAATCACGTTAGAATTAGAGTACAAATATGGTTAAATCCTTGGAAATATAAACTGGATAAAGGTTATCAGATATGTCAATCCCTATTTGCTATAGCATCTGGTGGTCTATTTGGCCGAGGCCTTGGACTTGGTTATCCTTACCTAATTCCTCTTGCAATAAATGATTTTATATTTTCTGCAATTGCAGAGGAATTTGGATTAATTGGTGCCTCTGCTCTAATAATTCTATATTTTTTGCTTGTATATAGAGGGCTAAGAACTGCAATTTATTCTAAGGATAATTTTTCACAACTTGTAGCGGTAGGTATTTCAAGTATGCTGGCCTTTCAGGTTTTTGTAGTAATTGGTGGGGTAACAAAAATGATACCGATGACAGGTATAACATTACCCTTTGTAAGTTATGGTGGAAGTTCTATGCTATTAAACTTTTTATCTTTAGGTGTTCTATATAAAATTTCTGAAGGGAGATAAAAATGAAGGATAGGGAAGAAAATATTAAAAAAGTTATTGTCTTCTTTGTTTTATGCTTTTTATCAATAATAACTTACTTAATATATTTTAATTTATATACTGCAGATAAAATAAAATATGATATTTCTAATCAAAGAGTAATAGAAGAAGAAAAAAATACAATAAGGGGTATGATATTGGATAGATACGGTGAAATTTTAGCAGAAACGGATAAAAAGGGTGAAAGAAAATATCCCTTTGGAAGTTCTTTTGGAAATGTGACAGGGTACATAAGTAATAAATTTGGCAAAGCTGGTGTTGAGGCATTTTATAATAACATTCTACTTGGAAGAGAACAGTTTTTAGGAGATTTTGTTGATGTTTTTGGTAGCCTTAGACAATCAGTTTTAGGCCAAAAGAAAAAAGGAGATAATGTAGTTTTAACAATAGATTCAAAACTTCAAAATAAAATATATAATAGTTTTAGAAATGATAAAGGAGCAGCAGTGTGTATTAATCCAAAAACTGGAGAAATATTAGCTATGGTTTCAAAACCATCAATAAATCCAAATAAAATAGATGAAAACTTTAATGAATATTCTAATGACAATATTGGTAAACCCTTTTTAAATAGAGCAATTCAGGAATATTATCCTCCTGGCTCTGTATTTAAAATTGTTACTACAGCAGCAGCTCTTGAAAATATAGAAGATATAGATAGTTATATAAATAATTGTGATGGTATATTAAAGGTTGGAGACAAGATTATAAAGGATTATAGGGAAGAAAAACACGGAAAAGTAGATATTAAAAATGCCTTTAAGGTGTCCTGTAATAATACATTTGCTAAATTAGGATTAAAACTTGGTTATGATGTTTTAAAGAATGAAGCAGAGAAATTCCTGTTTAATAAAGAAATTTATATTAAGGATGATTTTGCAAAGATAAAGATAAAACCTGCGTTATATGAATTCAATGAAAGGGATGAGTTTTCGGTAGGTATAAGTGCAATAGGACAGCACGAGGTTAAGGCAAACCCGATGACTATGGCACTTATGACGTGTGCAGTAGCAAATGATGGTAAAATAATGCAACCATATATTTTAGATTCAATTGTTAATTATAAAGGTAATTTAAAATATAAAACAAAACCTGAAAAGTTGGCAGATGCAATTGATTTAAAAACTGCAGAAACGATTAAGAATTATATGATTTTAACAGTAAAAGAGGGTACTGCAAAAAAAGCAAGAAACAGCATACCAATAGCAGCAAAAACAGGTACTGCTGAAAATGCAATTGGTAAGGAGGCACATTCTTGGTTTGTTGCATTTGCACCAGCAAACAATCCACAAATTGTTATAGCGGTTGTAGTTGAAAATGCAGGTGCTGGTTCTGGTAGGGCATTAGACATAGCAAAGGAGGCTATATCACATTATTTAAACAGATAACAAAACACTTGTTCGCTTGCTTCTTTTGTAATATACTATTATTGAGATTATGTAAACAGAAGGAGCAAACAAATGACTGGCAAAACGCACTTAGTTATTGGAGTTATGTTTACTGTTATATTATCAGAATACTTTAAATTATCCTTAACAACAGGTGCTTTAGTTGCTTGTGCGTTAGCTTCACTTTTGCCTGATATTGACCATCCAAAGAGTTTCATAAATCAGTATATACTTCCTTTTAAAAATAAATTAACAAAGACAACATTTTATATTACTTTAGGAGTTGTTATATATCTAATAAATTCGTTTTACTTTAATTATACCTATTTTAAAATACTCTCTTTTTTTAGTGTTCTTATTGGGTTTTCTACACATAGGAATGGCCTTACGCATAGTTTATTTGGTTTTATTTGTTTTGTTTCTTTATTTGGATATGCTGCAATTTTATATGGATTTAGGGAATGTATAATTCCATTTTCATTAGGATATATAATGCATCTAATTGCAGATATGTTTACGAGTAAAGGCATACCTATAATGTATCCCTTTAAAAAAAAGAAGTTTAAAATGCCCTTCACATTTAAAGTTGGTTCTTGGCTTGGCAATATAATTGAATCGGCTATAATATTAACCTTTTTAGTTTATGTTGCTTGGAGATTACCTATTATCATAACTAACTATAAGTAGGAGCTGATTTAATGTTTGAAGAAAGGTTAAAAAATTTGCCTGAACAACCAGGTGTTTATATTATGAAAAATGAGCTTGGTGAAATTATTTATGTTGGTAAGGCAATAAATCTTAAAAATAGAGTCAGACAGTATTTTAAAGGGGGAAATCATCCACCTAAGGTAAGAGTAATGGTTTCAAACATTTCAGATTTTGAATACATTATAACTAATTCAGAACTTGAGGCTCTTATTTTAGAGTGTAATTTAATTAAAAAATATAAACCAAAATATAACATTCTTCTTAAGGATGATAAACAATATCCCTTTATAAAGGTTACTCTTAATGAGGAATATCCGCGTGTTTTTGTAACAAGAAGATACGAGAAGGATGGTTCAAAATATTTTGGGCCTTTTACTGATGTTTCGGCAGTAAAGGAAACTATAAATTTAATTAGAAAATTATTTAAATTAAGAACCTGCAGAAAAAGCTTAAAGTATGGTGTTGAAGTTGATAGACCTTGCTTGAATTACCATATAAATAGATGTTTAGCACCCTGTACGGGAAAGGTTGATGTTATAGAGTACAGGCAGATAATTGATGAAGTTATTAAACTTCTTCAGGGTAAATATGATGAGCTAATTAAAATTTTAGAAGAAAAAATGTATGATGAATCTAGTAAGTTAAATTTTGAAAAGGCTGCAGAATATAGAGATCAAATAAATTCTATTAAGAAGATTCAAGAAAAGCAAAGAATTATATCCAGTTATTTAGAGGATGAGGATGTTATTGCCTATGCTAAAGATGATGAAGGTATGTCCTTTGAAGTATTTTTTATTAGAAATGGTAAGTTGCTTGGAAGAGAAAATTTTTATTTTGAAGATGTAAATGAAGATGCTGTGTCTCAATTTATAGTTCAGTTTTATGAGGAGAGAGAGTTTATACCTAAGGAGATACTTCTATCTAATGAAATACCAGAGGTAAATATAATTGAATCATATTTAACAAGCAAGAGGGGAAGTAAAGTTACTGTTAAAGTTCCAAAAAGAGGAGAAAAAAGTGAAATTATCGAGCTTGCTAAAAAGAATGCCTATGAGGCACTTAGAAATATAAGAAATAAAATACAGGAGGAAAAATTAAAGACAGAATTTGTACTATATGAACTAAAAAGAGTACTTGATTTGGATATACTACCCAAGAGAATTGAAGCCTATGATATCTCCAATATACAGGGGACAGATAGTGTAGGTGGGATGGTGGTTTTTGAAAATGGAAAGCCAAATAAAAAGCAGTACAGGAGATTTAAGATAAAAACAGTAATTGGTGCAGATGATTTTAATAGTATGGCTGAAATAGTTGAGAGAAGGTTTAAAAGAGGATTAAAAGAAATCAAAAATCTTTTAGATGGAGAAAATGGGCTAGAGGATGGAAAATTTTCGATTTTTCCAGATTTAATATTACTTGATGGTGGAGAACTGCAAGTAAAGGCTGTTAAAAGAGTTTTGGAGGAAATGGGATTAGTAATACCTATATGTGGGATGGTAAAGGATGATAAACATAAAACAAAGGCACTCTTTTATGAAGGTAGAGAGATAGTTTTAGATAGACACTCGTATTTATATAGATTTATTTCTGCAGTTCAAGAGGAAGTGCATAGATTTGCAATAAGTTATCATAGGGGATTAAAAGCTAAAAATACCTTATCATCTATTTTAGATGATATACCTGAAATAGGTAAAAAGAGAAAAATGGCACTTTTAAAGCATTTTAATAGTATAGAGGAAATAAAAAAAGCAAGCATAGATGAACTATTAAAAGTAGATGGGATGAATGAAAAGGCCGCGTTATCTATTTATAATTATTTTAACAATAATAATCTTTAACAAAACTTAACAATAATGTATAATGATTAATGAAATAAATTCTTAGGAGTGATATAAATGAAGATACTTGTTGATACACATACCCATACTATAGCAAGTGGCCACGCTTATAGTACTTTATTAGAAAATTGTTTAGAGGCAAGTAAGAAGAGAATAAAGCTTATTGCATTAACTGATCACGGACCAGCAATGCCAGGAGGCCCGCACATTTTCTATTTTGGTAACCTTAAGGCAATTCCAAGTGAAATAAATGGAGTTGAAGTTTTAAAGGGTGTTGAAGCAAATATTATAGATTATGATGGTAGATTAGATTTAGATGAAGAAAGATTGTCAAGGCTTGATATAGTTGTAGCCAGTCTGCACGATGTTTGTATTACGCCAGGGAGTAAAAAGGACAATACAAGAGCTATTATAGGTGCAATAAAAAGTGGAATGGTTGATATAATTGCACATCCAGGGAATCCAGCCTTTGAGATTGATAAAAAAGAAGTTTTAAAGGCTGCAAAGGATTACAATGTTTTAATTGAAATAAATAATAGCTCACTTGGAATATCAAGACCAGGAAGCTATCAAAACTGTAGTGAAATAGCAAGGATGGCTGTTGATATGGGAAACCTACTTACATTAGGTAGTGATGCACATATATGTTATCATATTGGTGAGTTTAAAGAGGCTTTAAATATGTTAAAGGAGTGCGGAGTAACCGAAGAGAATATAATAAGCACCGATGTTGAGAGATTAAAAAGATTTCTCAAATTAAGAAGAAATAAATAGTTAAATAATTAGCCCTGTGAAGGATTTAATGAATTTAATCCATTCATAGGGCTTTGATTTTAAGCTTTAAAGCAAGTATAAAGTAAACATACATTTTAGAATAGATGCATTAATTTGTAACATTATTCTTGATTTCTGCATTAATTATATATATACTTAAAATTGCTTAAAAAATCAAAAGGAGTTGAAATGATGAATATAGATGAACTTAAAATAGAATTAAAATCCTTTTTTGGTGAAGGTGAAATAAAGTTTGATGAACCTATGAGGAATCATACCTCCTTTAAGGTTGGTGGGCCCTGTGATATTATGATAATTCCAAACTCTAAAGAAAAGCTAATAAAGGCTTTAGAGCTTATAAAAAAATATAATATTCCTTATTTTATAATGGGTAAAGGAAGTAATTTAATAGTAAAAGATGGTGGTTTTAGAGGAGTTATTCTAAAATTGACTGGACTTGATTATATTATAGTAAAGGATAATAATATTATTGCAGGAGGGGGTGCTTCTCTCTCAAATACTGCAAGGGAAGCCCTGCTAAATTCTCTAAAGGGAATGGAATTTGCCTCTGGAATTCCAGGTACGGTTGGAGGTGCCGTTGCTATGAATGCAGGGGCATACGGAGGCGAAATAAAGGATATTATCGAATGGGCAGAATGTGTAAATGATAATTTAGAATTAATCAAATTAACTAAGGAAGATTTAAATTTATCATATAGGCATAGCAGGGTTCAAGAGGAAAACCTTGTGGTAGTTGAGGCTTGTTTTAATCTTGATAAGGGTAATTATGATGAGATTAAGAGCAATATGGAGGAACTAAATAGACGTAGAATTGAAAAACAGCCTTTAAATTACCCAAGTGCAGGAAGTACATTTAAAAGACCAACTGGATATTTTGCAGGTAAACTTATTGAAGATTCAGGACTTAAGGGATATAGATATGGTGGTGCTATGGTATCAGAAAAGCACGCGGGTTTTGTAATAAATTATGAAAATGCGACAGCAAAAGATGTTTTAGAAGTTATAAAACACGTTCAAGATGTTGTATATGAAAAGTTTGGAGTAAAACTAGAGACAGAAGTTAAAATAATAGGCGAGGATTAATCCTTGCCTATTATTTTAATTTTATATATAGAAAATTCAAAATATTCAATATTAAACATTGAGTAATGACTAAAAATTAGTTATTATAATATTAGGCAGACTTATTTTAATTGAGGAGGGGGTAACATTGAAAATAAGAGAGGCTATTAAAGGAGTAAGGCCTTATCAAGCTGGTAAACCGATAAGTGAAGTAAAAAGGCAGTTAGGATTAGAAGACATAATAAAACTTGCATCTAACGAAAATCCATATGGTTGTTCAGAAAAAGTAAAAAAAGCAATGTACAATGCAGTTGATTCAATCAATTTATATCCAGATGCATCAAACTATGAGTTAAAAAAAGCTCTTGCTGAACATATTGGGGTTAAACCATCAATGATATTTTGTGGCACAGGTTCTGACCTATTAATAAGGGTTTTATGCAGTGTTTTTATTGATAAAGATGATGAAATTATAATGGGAGATATATCATTTCAAAGATATGAGGATTCTGCTAAAATAATGGGTGGAAAAGTAATAAAGGTTAAAATGAAGGATTATAGATTAGATGTTGAGGCAATGGTAAATGCAATAACAGATAAAACAAAAATTATATGGTTTGCTACACCCAATAATCCTATTGGTACAATTGTTAAAAGTAATGAATTAATGTGGGCATTAGAAAATATATCAGATGATATTATTGTTGTAATTGATGAAGCGTATCGTGAATATGTAAATGACAAAGACTATCCTGAAACAGTACCACTTCTTGATAAATATAAAAATATTGTAATTTTAAGAACTTTTTCAAAGGCATACGGTCTTGCGGGTTTAAGATTAGGTTATGGAATTGCAAGCGAAGAAATTACTCAATATATGAATTCAGTTATAGGTCCCTTTGATACAAATTTAATTGCACAGGAGGCAGGTATAGCAGCTTTACAGGATGAGGAATTTTTAAAATTTGTTGTTGAAAAAAATGAAGAGGGAAGGCAATATTATTATAAGGAATTTAATAGATTAGGGTTAAAGTTTATAGAAAGCCAAGCAAATTTTGTTATGGTTGATACAGGCAAAGATGATATGGAGGTGTTTAATAAACTTTTAAGAAAGGGTGTAATTGTAAGACCAGGTTCTTTGTTTGATATGCCAGGATGGCTTAGAGTTACAGTTGGGACAATGGAACAGTGTCAAAGATTTGTAAAATCACTTGAAGAAATAATAAGGGGCGAATAATCGCCCCTTAAATCATTTAATGAAGTTTGCAAATGTAGTAATAATTATTGAGTTTGTAAAGTCTATTAGGAATGCACCAACTATTGGTATTACGAAGAATGCCTTTGGAGCAGGACCATATTTTTCAGAAATGGCAGTCATATTGGCCATAGCATTTGGAGTTGCTCCCATACCAAATCCGCAAGTACCTGCTGCCATTACAGCTGCATCATAATCTTTACCATTGAATCTAAATACTATAAAGTAAGCAAATAGAGCCATAAGAATTGTTTGAACAATTAGTATTGCAAGCATTGGCCCTGCAACTTCTTTAAGTTCCCAAAGTTTAAGTCCTATTAAAGCCATAGATAGGAATACGTTTAATCCTATTGAGCCTAATATATCGGCACATTTTTGGTTTATATGATATTTTCCTGTTGATTCTCCAATATTTAAAATTATTGCTGCTATAATCATTGCGTTTATGTAGGATGGCAGAGTAATGTTTTTGCTCTTAAACCATAATTCAAGTACAGCACCAAGTGACATTGAAATTATAATTACAGTAAATGTTTTAAACATTTCTTCATAATTCACAACATCAGTTGTAATAGCTACTTCATCTAAATAGTCTGAAGCATGAGATTTTAGATTGTTTTTAACTATAAGTTTTCTGCCTATTGGACCACCAATTAAGCTTCCCATAACAAGTCCAAATGTAGCGGCTGCCATTGCAGCAGTCACAGCACCATTAAATCCATAGGATTTTTCAAATAGTTCTCCAAAGGCTGCACCCGTACCGTGTCCTCCTACCATTGTTACTGAACCAGCTATAAGTCCAAGCAATGGGTTAGCTCCAACAGCCTTTGCTACAAGTACTCCTAATGTATCTTGTAGAAGCACAAGAACAACAGTACATAGGAAGAATACCAATACAGCAAGTCCACCTTTTTTAAGAAGCTTTAAACTGGCAGTTAGACCTATTGTTGTAAAGAATACAAGCATAAATGGTTTTTGAAGAGTAGTGTCAAGAGTGAGTTTTAGTATTCCATTTTCTCTTAGGATTAAATTTACAATTGCAAATAGTAATCCACCAACAACTGGTGCAGGTATACAGAACTTTTCAAGTACTTTTACCTTTGAGCGTATATACACACCCAAATAGTAAACTACTACGGCAAGTCCGACCGTTTGAATCATGTCGAGTTTTAGTTCCATAATAATCCCCCTCATGCAAAAATTTTGTCGTATATTTTTATAATTACAGAAAATTCGAAAAAAGTCAACAATAATTTTAATAATTTTTTAATAAAATTATTAAAATGTGCAAAAAAATTAGCATTTAATAGTAGAATTAAATATTTTTAAATCACATAAATTAAAAATAGATAGTAAGAGGAGGTGTAGAATATAAAAAATATTATTTAAAAAACTTGATAAAATAGAATACATATATTATAATTATAACATACCCCACAGAGGTATAAAAGGAGGAGAAAAAATGAAGAAGGCTTATATCGATCCACAAAAATGTGATAGATCACCATTTTGTCCTGCTAAGAGAGTTTGCCCAGTAGGTGCTATAACTCAAGATAAAGCAGGATTTTTCGGTGGAGGTATTTCAAAGGTAGACGAAAGTAAATGTGTTGGATGTGGAAAGTGTGTAAGCTATTGTCCAGCAAGAGCAATAACAATGAAATAGGGGGTATCCCTACTTACTGAATAGTTGTAAAACAAAATGGTAAAGGGTTCTATAATGGATTTTAAAGGAGAAAACATTCCTAAAATCCTATATAGGACCCTATTTATTTTAGTTATTTATCCTATATTTTTCTTTAATATATTGAAGTGCATTTTCAAATTTATTTGACTTAATCTTAGGATATGCACGTAAAAGTAATTTTTGTTTAAAGCTTAATCTGTTTAGTATTTTTTCTTTTATAAAGTTTAGATTTTCAATTTTATTTTCAAGTTTAAATTTAGTTTCAGAACTTACAGACTCGCTAAGTTTGTCTAATGTATTTTTAATTTCAGTTAGAATTTCTTGTAATTCAATATAGATTGATTTTAATTGGAATAGGCTATTTATAGTTAAGACAGCATCTATTAAAATACAGGCAAATAAGATATTATATATCCATTCTCCATATCTCTCACTTATAAATAATATAATTTTGTTTATTTTTGGATGAATCAAATTCATAAAAATTACTGCGAATATACCCCAATAAATAGAGAATTTTAAACATACGTAACCTTTTATATTGAACTTTTCGTTTGAATAATCCCACCACTTTGAATGGAATAAAATTTCAAGTAAGTATCCGGTTATGTATTCAATGATACTGGCAATTATTGAACCTATTAAAAAGGTTAATACAAAGTTGTTTTTAAAGGGAGTTAAAGAAATTATAAATATAACTGCTGAAAAACCATATATAGGACAAACTGGACCGTATAAAAATCCTCGATTTATAAAACGTTTATTTTTATAAATATGATATAATACTTCTATAGTCCAACCAAAAAATGAGTAGATTACAAAGGATAGAAAAAGATAATAAAATCTATTCAAACCTATCATCCTCCTTAAAATAAATAATAATTGGTTATCAAAATTTAATAATAAATAATTATACCACTTAGTATAAAAAAATCAATTTGAGGTGAATTGATATATGGATATGTTTGAAATACTTAAAAAAAACAAAGACAATAGGCCACTTGCAGAAAGAATGAGGCCAGAAACTTTAGATGAGTTTGTTGGTCAAAAACATATACTTGGAAAAAACAAAATGCTATATAGGGCAATTATGACTGATAATTTATCCTCTATAATATTATATGGTCCTCCTGGTACTGGTAAAACAACTCTTGCTATGATTATAGCAAATACTACTAAATCGGAGTTTAGACAAATAAATGCGGTTTCTTCAGGTGTATCCGATATTAAAAAAATTATAGAAGAGGCTCAAAATAATTTAAAAATAAATTCTAAAAGAACAATTCTTTTTATAGATGAAATACATAGGTTTAACAAATTACAGCAGGATGCCTTGTTGCCTTATGTTGAGAGGGGTATTGTTGTTTTAATAGGGGCAACTACAGAAAATCCATATTTTGAAGTAAACAAGGCACTCTTGTCAAGGTCGATGATATTTGAATTAAAGGAATTAACGCAGGATGAAATATTAGATGTTTTAAAAAATGCTTTAGAGAGTCCAAAGGGTCTTAAGGAATATAATGTTGATATAGATGAAGAGGCCCTTAAATACATTGCATATAATGCTGGTGGGGATGTAAGACGTGCATTAAATGCGTTAGAGATGGCAGTAAAAACATCTGAAAGAGTTGAGGGTAAAATCAAGGTAACATTAGAGGATGCCTATGAATGTATTCAAAAAAGAGTAATTTTATATGATAAAAATGGCGATTATCATTATGATTTGATTTCAGCCTTTATAAAAAGTATGAGAGGTACAGATCCAGATGCAGCAATATATTATCTTGCAAAACTTATTGAATCTGGAGAAGACCCAATGTTTATTGCAAGAAGAATTATGATTTGTGCAAGTGAAGATGTAGGGAATGCTGATCCTATGGCACTGGTTGTTGCAACTAATGCAGCAACAGCTGTGAGTATGATTGGTTTTCCTGAGGCAAGAATAATACTTGCACAAGCAACTGCATACGTTGCTTGTGCACCTAAAAGTAATGCTTGCTATTTGGCAATTGATAGTGCACTTGAGGATGTTAGAAAAAATAATGATTCTGGGGTGCCACCTTATTTAAGAGATGTACATTATGAAGGAGCAAATAAATTAAGTAGAGGAATAGGTTATAAGTATCCACACGACTATAATGGATATGTTAAACAGGATTATCTGCCTAAGTCGCACATTGGAAATAAGTATTACATACCTAAAAATATAGGATATGAGTCTAAGATAAGAGAAAGGTTAAATAAATTAAAGGAAGTATATGAATAATTTAGGTATAATGCAGAAATAATAGTAAATGTTAAAATTAATATTTTTAAATTCAAAGTTGACAAAAATAGTCTGCTATGATAAGCTGAAAATGTAAATCATATTAATTTACTCGGAATTTAATTTGAGGTGATTGTTTTGAAACTATCAACACGAGGGAGATATGGTGTTAAGGCAATGTTTGAGCTTGCTTTAAATTATGGTAGTGAGCCTCTATCAATAAAAACTATCTCTGAAAAACAAAATATATCCGAATATTATCTTGAGCAATTGTTTGGTTCCTTAAGGAAGGCAGGTCTTGTTAAAAGCATAAGAGGTGCACAGGGCGGATATGTACTAAGTAGACCACCTTCAGAAATAACGGTTGGGGACATTTTAGATGTATTAGAAGGACCAATTGAAATTTCTGAATGCATAGATGATGAAGATAATTGTTCAAGAATTGAGTATTGTGCAACAAGACTTTTGTGGATAAAAATAAGGGATAGTGTAAATCAAGTGACTCATTCAATAACATTAGAAGATATGGTGAATGACTATAAATCAATGAATATTATAACAAGTATTAAAAGGGGAGAATAACTATGGAAAAAAGGTTTGTTTATATGGATCATGCAGCCACAACATATACTAAACCAGAAGTTTTAGAGGCGATGATGCCTTACTTTACTGAACAATTTGGGAATGCATCATCAATATACAACTTTGGTAGAAGATCAAAGGCAGCAATAGAAGAAGCAAGAGAGAAGGTTGCTAAGGCATTAAATGCACTACCAGATGAGATATATTTTACAGGTGGTGGTTCTGAGGCTGATAACTGGGCTATAAAGGGAGTAGCCTTTGCAAATAGGAATAAAGGTAATCATATTATAACAACTAAAATAGAGCATCACGCGGTATTGCATACTTGTGAATATCTTGAAAAACAAGGTTTTGAGGTAACATACCTTGATGTTGATGAATATGGTTTAATAAATCTTGAAGATTTAAAGAATGCAATAACTGATAAAACAATTTTAATAACAATAATGTTTGCAAATAATGAAATAGGTACTATTCAACCTATAGCTGAAATAGGTAAAATTGCAAGGGAAAGAGGAATATATTTCCACACAGATGCTGTTCAAGCTGTAGGAAATGTAGAAATTGATGTTAAAGAAATGAATATAGATATGTTGTCTCTTGCAGGACATAAATTCTATGGACCAAAGGGTGTTGGAGCTCTATATATAAGAAAAGGTGTAAAAATTGATAATTTAATACACGGTGGAGGACAAGAAAGAAAGAGAAGAGCAGGAACAGAAAATCTTCCAGGAATAGTTGGATTAGCAAGAGCAATTGAGCTTGCAACATCAAATATAGAAGAACACAATAGAAAAATAAAATCTATGAGGGACAGACTTCTTAAAGGAATTATGGATAAGATACCATATACTAAGTTAAATGGTCATCCAGAGAAAAGATTACCAGGCAACATAAATGTAAGTTTTCAGTTTATAGAAGGAGAATCACTGCTTCTATTATTAGATCATTATGGAATTTGTGCTTCAACAGGCAGTGCTTGTTCTTCAGGTTCTCTTGATCCTTCACACGTACTTATGGCCATAGGGCTTCCACACGAAATTGCACACGGTTCTTTAAGACTAAGTCTTGGAGATTTAAATAAAGAAGAAGATGTTGATTATGTCTTAGAAGTTTTACCACAAATAGTACAAAGATTAAGAGATATGTCACCATTATACGAATCATTTATTAAAGAAGGGGGAAAATAAAAATGTATAGTGATAAAGTAATGGACCATTTTATGAATCCAAGAAATGTTGGAGAAATAGAAAACGCTGATGGTATAGGTGAAGTTGGAAATGCAAAGTGTGGAGATATAATGAAGATTTATCTTAAGGTTGAAGATAATAGAATAGTAGATGTAAAGTTTAAAACTTTTGGATGTGGTTCAGCTATTGCTTCAAGTTCAATGGCAACAGAACTAATAAAGGGAAAAACTTTAGAAGAAGCTTGGGAACTTACAAATGTTGCAGTTGCAGAAGCTTTAGATGGACTTCCACCAGCTAAAATGCACTGTTCAGTTTTAGCAGAACAAGCAATTCATAAGGCAATTAACGATTATAGAATTAAGCAAGGATTAGAACCTTGGGAAGATAGATTTAGTGACGATGACGACCATCATCACGAATAATAAGTAGGTGAATGTATGAAGGAAAAGGTTGTAATAGGGATGAGCGGCGGAGTAGATAGCTCCGTCGCTGCATATTTACTTAAGGAACAGGGATATGATGTAATTGGTATAACTATGGAGGTTATACCAAGAAATTTAGAATTTGAAGAGAGAGAAGGAGGATGCTGTTCTCTTTCTGCTGTTAATGATGCTACAAGAGTTGCAGCTAAACTTGATATTCCATACTATGTTTTGAATTTCAAAGAAGTATTTGAATCTAAAGTTATTAATTATTTCATAGATGAATATTTAGCAGGTAAGACACCCAATCCTTGTATTGCCTGCAATAAGTTTATTAAATTTGATGAGTTTTTAAAAAGAGCAGAATTACTTGGTGCAAAATATATAGCAACTGGACACTATGCAATTATTGAAAAGGATGAAAAAACAGGCAGGTTTTTATTAAAAAGATCTAAAGACGATAAGAAAGACCAAACCTATGTACTTTATAATATGACACAATATCAACTTGAACATACTCTTATGCCACTTGGTGGATTTACTAAAGATAAAGTAAGAGAGATAGCAAGAGAAATTGGACTATCTGTTGCGAATAAAAAGGACAGCGAAGAGATATGTTTTATTCCTGACAATGATTATGCAAGGTTTATAAAAGAAAGAAGACCAAATGATATTAAAGCAGGTTATTTTGTTGATGTTGAGGGAAATAGGCTAGGAAAACATAAAGGAATAGTACATTATACAATCGGTCAAAGGAAAGGTCTTGGATTATCATTAGGAAAGCCAGTATATGTAATTGATATAATACCAGAAAAGAATTTAGTTGTGGTTGGAGATGAAAAGGATATATTCAAGGATACACTGTATGCTGAAGATGTAAATTTTATTCCTTTTGAAAAGCTTGAAGGTGAAATGAAGGTTACAGCAAAGATTAGATATTCAGCAAAGGAAGCTGATGCTATAATAAAACCATATGGGAATGGTGTTTTAGTAAAGTTTGAAACTCCTCAAAGGGCTATAACAAAGGGACAATCGGTTGTATTTTATGATGGAGATATAGTTGTAGGCGGAGGAATAATAAAATAAGTAAACAAAGGTGATTGTCACCTTTGTTTACTTATTTTTGTTTTTTATAGGTATTTTTTTAGATGTTTTGCAAAAAATATCTAAAAAAGAGGTGATAGTATGAAAAGGCTTACAGATATTTTAAATAAAAAGGTTGTTACTTATTCAGGAGAGGATTTAGGAAAAATAATTGATGTTTTATTTGATTGCAGAAAGTTAAATGTTACAGGTTATATAATTTCTAAAAGAAGAGGAATATTGAGTAGGTATTATTTTGTGACCCCAAAACAAATTAATATAGTATCTGATGTTATTATAATTTCTAATCTTGATAAAAATTTAAGCAAAATTAAATATAAGGTGATTAGAAAATTGAGTTTAGCTGAGAGATTAGGTAATAGTGTTTTTTCAAAAAATACAAGTTATTTAGGCAGTTTAAAGGATATAATATTCGATGAATATACTGGAGAAATAAAGGCACTTTGTGTAACAAATGGTATACTAAATGATTTGATAAATGGTAGAAATATAATTTTGGTTGATAAGGACACTAAGTTTAAATCTAAATTTATAATTGTAAATGATGACATAAGAATCTTAAATAAAGCATCAATTAATAAAATACTAAGGTAGTGTTTATTTATGATTAATAAAAAAACATTTATAATTTATTTTATATTTTTTATATTGTTTGTTTTAAGTTTATATATAATTAAAGACTTGCTTGAACCTATCATTGTTTCAATAATATTTGCATACATACTTTATCCTATAAAAAGACATCTTGAAAAAAGAGGTTTTTCTTCAAAATTGGCGGCATTAGTAGCACTAATCTTTATTATAATTCTAATAATATTTGTTTTTCTTGTAATTGTACCAAGTATAATAAAAGAAATATTTATTATTGCATCAAGCATTGACATTATAGAGGATACGCTTAAAAGGTATTTTATATTTTTAAATAGAATTCCAGCATATCTTAAGGGAAATATAGAAATTTTACTCAATAAAGTCAAAAATAATATTACATTGTACTTAGACAAAATATTTGTAAATACAATTGTTGTTTCAAAAAAGGTTCCATTATATTTATTAACACCAATATTCACCTATTATTTTTTGATAGATACAGACTATTTTAAAAAACAATTAGTAAACATAGTTCCAGCTAAATTCAGATTAGCATTATTTGAATTGGCTAAGGATATAGATGAAATTATAGGAAAATATATAAAGGGTCAGTTAATTCTATCAATTATTATATCAGTTTTTACCTTTATTGGACTTGTTGTGCTTAAAATTAGATTTCCTCTTTTTATTGCTATAATAAATGGATTTACAAATATAATACCTTATTTTGGACCTGTTTTAGGCTTTATTCCTGCACTTCTTATAGCATTAACTCAATCTATAAATAAAGCGATTATAGTTACAATCTTTTTCTTTATAATTCAAGAGGTTGAGAGTAGTATAATAGCACCAAAAATATTAGGAGATAGTTTAGGTATTCATCCTGTTTATATAATTATTATTTTGTTAATAGGTGGAAAATTTTTTGGAGGAATTGGACTTTTATTAGCAGTACCTATTGCAGGAATTATAAAAGTAACTTATAATTATTTATTGAAAAAAATATTTTAAAAGGCAATGAAGGGAAGGAGTACATACTAATGCTGTTTCAGAGAGAAGGTGGTTGGTGAAAACCTTTACAGATAGGTATGGAAGCAGTCCCTAAGCTGTGTGCTGAAATTTAAGTAGGCATTACCGTTGGCTGTCGTTAAGGCTTTAAGTGACCATTTTGGTAAATAGGGTGGTACCGCGGAAGTAATCTTTCGTCCCTAATTTTTAGGGATGAAGGATTTTTTATTTAATTTTATATGGAATTATAGCATTTTTACACTAAGGAGGTTAGAAGTATGAATTATATGGGTTTGAATGAAATTAGAGAAAAATATCTATCTTTCTTCGAAAGTAAAGCACATTTAAGATTACCAAGTTTTTCTCTTGTTCCACAAAATGATAAAAGTTTATTATTAATAAATGCAGGTATGGCACCACTTAAACCATATTTTACAGGGCAAGAAGTTCCTCCAAGTAAGAGAGTTACAACTTGCCAAAAGTGTATTAGAACAGGTGACATAGAAAGAGTAGGTAAGACAGCAAGACACGGTACCTTCTTTGAAATGTTAGGTAATTTTTCCTTTGGTGATTATTTTAAAGAAGAAGCAACTGCTTGGGCTTGGGAGTTTGCAACAGAGGTTTTAAAACTTCCAAAGGATAGACTATATGTAACAATATATGAAAATGATGATGAAGCCTTTGAAATATGGACAAAGAAGGTTGGTGTACCTGCAGATAGAATTTATAGAATGGGTAAAGAGGATAATTTCTGGGAGATAGGCCAAGGGCCTTGTGGACCTTGTTCAGAGCTATATTTTGATAGAGGAGAGGATAAAGGTTGTGGCAAACCAGATTGTAGGGTAGGATGTGATTGCGATAGATTTATTGAATTTTGGAACCTTGTATTTACACAATTTAACAAAGAAGAAGATGGCACATATTCAAAACTTGAAAATCCAAATATAGACACTGGAATGGGATTAGAGAGAATAGCAACTATTATGCAGGGTGTAGATTCAATTTTTGAGGTAGATACTATAAAGGCAATTTTAGATAAGGTATGTCAAGTTGCTAATTACAAATATAATACAGATGATAAAAAGGATGTTTCTATAAGGGTCATTACTGACCACATAAGAAGTGTTACATTTATGGTAAGTGATGGAATACTTCCTTCAAATGAGGGACGTGGATACGTATTGAGAAGACTTTTAAGAAGAGCTGCAAGACACGGCAAACTTCTTGGAATAAATAATGCCTTTCTGTATGATATATGTGATGTGGTAATTGAAAATTCAAAGGCAGCTTATCCAGAATTAGATGAAAAAAGAGAGTTTATAAAGAAGGTTATAAAGCTTGAAGAAGAGAGATTTGATGAAACTATAGATCAAGGATTAAGCATTTTAAATGGATTTATTGAAGCATTAAAAGTGAATAATAAAAATGTTTTAGATGGAGAAAGTGCATTTAAGTTATATGATACATATGGTTTCCCAATTGAGCTTACAATAGAAATTTTAGAAGAACAAAATATGACTGTTGACTTAGAAGGATTTGAAAAAGAAATGGAGGCTCAAAAAGAAAGAGCACGTTCAGCAAGAGAAGAAACTAATTATATGGGAACAGATTTAGACATATATGCCACTTTACCAGCTGATTTAAAAACAGAATTTGTTGGCTATTCAAACTTAGAAACAGATGCAAAAATACTATATATAATTAGAGAAGGACAATTTGTTGAAACTGCAAAGGATAATGAAGAAGTAACATTAATATTAGATAAGACAACCTTCTATCCAGAAATGGGTGGTCAAGTAGGCGATACGGGTGTTATAGTAGGAAAGGATTTTGAAATTAATGTTTTAGATTGTAAAAAGACACATAACAATAAAATAATACACATCTGTAAGGTTGTTAAGGGAGATGTAAAAAGAGACGCTGAAGTTATAACAAAGGTTGATGCACAAAGAAGGATGGATATTGCAAGAAATCATACTGCAACACATATATTACACAAGGCATTAAGAGAAGTTTTAGGTAGCCACGTTGAACAATCAGGTTCCTTAGTTGCAGGTGATAGATTGAGATTTGACTTTACACATTTTGAGGCAATGTCAAGTGATGAAATCAAGAAGGTAGAGGCATTAGTAAACGAAAAAATATTAGAGTCTTTAAGTGTTGAAACTATTGAAACTTCACTGGATGAAGCTAAAAAGATGGGGGCTACAGCACTATTTGGTGAAAAATATGGAAGTAAGGTTAGAGTTGTAAGAGTAGGTAACTTTAGTATGGAACTTTGTGGAGGAACTCACGTTTCAAATACATCAACAATAGGTATGTTTAAAATAATCTCTGAAGGTGGAGTTGCAGCAGGCATTAGAAGAATTGAAGCTGTAACAGGCAGAGGTGCTATTGATTTTATTAATTCGGTTGAAGCTACACTAAATGACGTTTCGAAGGTTCTAAAGACTACAACTAAAGAAGTAGTTAGAAAGGCTGAAGGCTTAATTAATGAACTTAAGGAAAAAGAAAGAGAAATTGAGACTTTAAAGAGTAAGATGGCCAACAGTGTTGCTGATGAAATTGTAAATTCTGCAAGAGATATAAAGGGTGTAAAGGTTGCTACAGCTAAGGTAGACTTAGATGCGGATGGTTTAAGAACATTGGGAGATAGACTTAAGGAAAAATTGGGAACTTGTGTAATAGTTCTTGGAAGCAGCAAAGAAGGAAAAGTTGTATTTGTTTCTATGGCAAGTAAGGATGCAGTACAAATGGGAGCACACGCAGGAAACATAATAAGAGAAGTTGCAAAAATAGCAGGAGGCGGCGGAGGTGGAAGACCAGACATAGCACAAGCTGGTGGTCGTGATGCCTCAAAGATAGATGAAGCATTAAACAAAGTATTTGATATTGTTGAAACTATGATAAAATAATGGTATATTATGTATAAAGAATAAACAAAGGAAGGTGTTATTATGGCAGAGCACCATGAAACAATGAAGTTTAATTTTGAGTTTGAGCCTAATCAGAAGGTTAGAGAGGTATTAGATGAAGTATATCAAGCTCTTAAGGAAAAGGGATATAATCCAATAAATCAATTAGTTGGATATATATTATCAGGTGATCCAACGTATATAACCAGTCATAAAAGTGCAAGAACAATAATTAGAAGAGTTGAACGTGATGAAATATTAGAGGAGCTTTTTAAAGTATATCTTGAAAACAAGTAAAATGTTGCATTGGGATTATCCCAATGCAACTTAATTTTAAAAGGGTGATTTATGTGGAATACTATTATTTAGGTAAAACTAATTTAAAGGTATCAAAATTATGTTTTGGTAGTTTAACTGTTGGCCCACTTCAAGCAAATTTACCTATTGAAGATGGTGCTAAAATTATTGCACACGCCTTTGATAAAGGGGTAAATTTTATAGATACTGCAAAACTTTATAAAACTTACCCATATATTAAAAGAGCCTTAGAAATAACTAAAAATAAAAATATAATTATATCCTCTAAATCCTATGATTATACCTATGAAGGAATGAAGGAAAGTGTACAAGAGGCATTAGAATGTTTAGGTGTTAAAAAAATAGGTATCTTTATGCTTCATGAACAGGAAAGCAGATTAACATTAAAGGGCCATTGGGATGCATTAAGGTATTTAGTTGATGCAAAGAAAATGGGATTGATTGAAGCAGTAGGGGTTTCAACCCACGCTGTAGAGGTTGTAGAAGCAGCTGCCACAATACCAGAAATTGAAGTTATACATCCTATTGTAAATATAAAGGGATTAGGTATAATTGATGGGACTATTGATGATATGCTTAAGGCTATTAAATTTGCATATGTTAATGGAAAGGGTATTTTTGCAATGAAGCCCTTAGGTGGAGGAAATCTACTTAATTCATATGATGAATGTTTAGAATTTGTTTTAAATATACCCTATGTTCATTCTATAGCGTTAGGTATGCAAAGTATAGAAGAGGTAGATGCTAACATAGCTAAATTTAATGGTAATGAAATAGATGAGAATTTAAGAAATAAACTTAAGAATAAAAAGAAAAGACTTTTAATCGAGGATTGGTGTTCAGGCTGTGGTAAATGTGCAGAAGCTTGTCCTAATAATGCACTTTTTATAAATGAAAATAGTGTAAGAGTTAATCTAGAAAAATGCCTTCTATGTGGCTATTGTTCACAATATTGTAGAGATTTTTGTATAAAAATTGTGTAGGAGGATACAATGAGAATATTAGGTTTAGATGTAGGTGATAAAACTATAGGAGTTGCTGTCAGCGATCCATTGGGGTGGACTGCACAGGGTGTAAAAACAATAAAAAGAATAGGAATTAAAAAAGATTTGCAAGAGATACTAAATATAATAAAAGAATATAATATAGAAAAGATAGTTGTAGGCCTTCCTAAAAATATGAATGGTACATTAGGGCCACAAAGCGAAAAAGTATTAAATTTTTGTGATAAATTAAAGGAAGTCTGTAATTTGGAAATAATATTAGAGGATGAGAGGCTTACAACGGTTGCTGCAGAGAGAATGTTAATAGAGGCTGATATGCACTGGTCAAAAAGAAAAAAAGTAATAGATACTATTGCAGCAACATATATTTTACAAGGGTACCTTGACAAAATAAAGAAATAATTTAGTTGACAATTTTTAAAATAAAACTTACAATCTAATTATAAACAAGAAAGAGGTGAATTTTATGGAAAATATGGATAATGTAATCGTTTTAACAGATGAAAATGGTCAAGAAACATCTTTTGAATTTATAACTGACTTAGAAGTTGATGGAAATGTTTACTATGTACTTTATCCAGTTGATTCAGAAGAAGAGGATGCTGTAGTATTTAAGGTTGAAGTTGATGAAGAGGGCCAAGAAGTACTTTCAGTTATAGAAGATGATGATGAGTTTGAAAAGGTTGCTGAAGCATACCAAGAATGGTTAGACAGCGACGAAGATTTTGAATTTGATGAAGAATAAAGAGGATGTACCTTCGGGTATATCCTTTTTTTATGCTAAAGGGAGGTATACTATGGGATACAAGATAGCAGGAAATAAAAAAGAAGCAATATTTATAAAAAGATTAAATAGATTTGAAGCTATAGTTGAAGTCGATGGCAAGGAGGAACTTGTACACGTACCTAATACCGGGAGATTAAAGGAACTTTTGATTCCTGAAACAAAGGTATATTTATTGGATAGCAATAATATGAAGAGAAAGACCAGATATTCCTTAATGTTTGTAAATAAAAATGACAAATTAATCTGTATCAATTCAAGCTTAGCCAATAGGGTATTAGAGGAGGCAATAATAAAAGGAGATGTATATTTAGGAGATGGTGAATTAAAAAGGGAAGTAACTTATGGGAATAGTAAATTTGATTTTTACATAAAAGGTGAAAAGCATACATTTATAGAAGTTAAATGTGCTACATATGAATTAGATGGGATTGCAAGGTTCCCAGACGCACCAACTGATAGGGGGAGTAGGCACGTAGAAGAATTGATTAATTTAAAAAAGCTTGGTTATGAGAGTAAAGTAATTTTTATTGCATTTATGGATTACGCAAAATATTTTACTCCTTATAAAGAAATGGATGATAAATTTTATAAAACTCTTTTGAAGGCAAAAGAGAATGGTGTAGACATTAAATGTTTTAGATGTTATATAACTCTTGATGAAATTGGCATTTTAAATGAAATTCCTGTTAAATTAGATATTGACAATCATTATCATTAATCATATAATATAATTGAAAATGAATTTCAATACTAAAAGGGGGATGTTAGTATGACACTTGATATGGCTAAAAGGGGACAAAAGATTTATATAAAAAAAATAAATGATGAAAAAATTAAAGTTCAAGCAATAAGACTTGGAATATATGAAGGTGCAAAGGTTGACTGCTCTTTAAAAATACCATTTGGGCCAGTAATATTAAGTAATAGGATGCAGGAGATAGCTGTAGGAAGAACTTTAGCTAAAAAAATTGAAATAGACGTGATTAAGGAGGGAGCTTGATGGATTGTTGCTCAGGAATAAAAATTGACATTCCTAAGGGATTTAAAAAGCTTGTCTTAGCAGGTAACCCTAATGTAGGAAAGTCAGTTTTTTTTAATGCTTTAACGGGTATGTATGTAGATGTTTCTAATTTTCCAGGTACAACAGTTGATGTTTCACACGGAAAGTTTGAAAACTACGTTGTAATAGATACTCCAGGTGTATATGGGGTATCATCCTTTAATGACGAAGAAAGAGTTGCAAGAGATGTAATTCTTTATGGAGATGTCATACTTAATGTTGTTGATGCTCTCCATCTTGAGAGGGATTTATTTCTAACTCTACAGATAATTGATATGGGCAAACCTGTAATTGTTGCACTAAATATGATGGACGATGTTGAAAGAAATGGAATTAAAATTGATATAGATAAATTAAGTGAACTTTTAGGAGTGCCTGTAATTCCGACAGTTGCTGTTAAGGGAAGAGGGTTAGAGGAAGTTAAAAACAATATTAAAAATGCTAAAGTTGGAAACATTGATAATAAAATTAAAGAATATCTTGAGGAATATAAAAATAAGGTAGAGCACCAAAGTGAAGCTTTGATGCTTCTTGAAGATGATGATGCGATTTCAGAGAGATTAAATATTAAAACATCAGGTAAAAGAGAAGAGATATATAGGTTAAGAAGAGAAAGAGTAGATAAAATAGTTGAATCTGTAATAATTAAAGAAGGTAAAGGAAATAGACTAAGACAAAAGATAAGCTCAATGACTTTGAACCCTATAACTGGAATACCGATACTTGTGGTAGTTCTTTATTTGGTGTTTAAAGTTATAGGTGTGTGGGTTGCAGGAGATGTAGTTGGAGTTACAGAAGAAACTATTATGGTTGGGTATTATGAACCATTTATTAGAAATATAATTTTAAAAATATTTAATCAAAATACCTTTATGTATAGACTTTTAGCTGGTGAGTTTGGAATTTTAACTTTAACACCAACTTATGTGATTGGATTGTTAACACCACTTGTGATTGCTTTTTATTTCTTTATGTCTCTTATGGAGGATTCAGGATATCTACCAAGAATAGCAGCTTTAGTAGATAGAGTTTTATCCTTCTTTGGATTAAATGGAAGAGCAATTATCCCGATTATCTTAGGGTTTGGTTGTATAACTATGGCAACAATAACAACAAGACTTTTAGGAACGAAAAGGGAAAAAATAATAGCTACTATTCTGTTAGGATTTACAATACCTTGTTCAGCACAGCTTGGTGTCATTGCTGGGATGATAGCGCCACTTGGAACGAAATATATACTTATTTATGCATTTACAATATTAATAGTATTTGCTTTAACAGGTACAATACTAAATAAGACTTTGCCTGGTGAATCATCAGAGCTATTTATAGACCTTCCTCCTATGAGATTGCCTAAGATTTCTAATGTATTAAAAAAGACTTGGACAAAAACCATAATGTTTTTAAAAGAAGCAACACCCCTATTTGCATTAGGTGCTCTTATAATAACGCTGCTTGAAGAAACAAAAATAATATATAAAATACAGGATGTGTTTAAACCTATAACAGAAAGCCTTTTAAGACTTCCTAAGGAAGCTGCAAATGCATTTATTATGGGAATAATAAGAAGAGATTTTGGGGCTGCTGGTCTTACTGAGTTAAGTTTAACACCAGAGCAGACTGTAGTTGCCTTAGTTACTATTACATTATTTGTTCCCTGCATTGCATCAATTATTGTTATTTTTAAAGAGCGTTCTAAAAAGGAAGCAGCTTTAATATGGTTAGGTAGTTTCGTTCTTGCATTTTTAGTTGGTGGAGTTCTTGCTTTCTTAATTGTATAAGGAGATGATTATATGGAGATTAAATGTCCAACATGTGGAATGTTGGTAAAAAATTCGACTATATGTCCAAGATGTAGAACAGAATTGAATTCTTGCTTAAAGTGTTCAGGCAATTGCTTAAAGTGCCAGTTAAAGAAGAAGTAATTAATTACTAAAACTGTTATCAAGTTATGTATTAGCCTTATAAAGGATTTTTTAGGCATTTTCAAAAGTGTAACAAATATGCCATTTTGAAATCCTTTATGGGGCTTTTTCAATTGCTTATCACTTGACAATAGTTAAAATACAGTGTACACTCAAATTAACATATATTAGAAGCTGAGGTGCTATTTATGTTTAAAGAGGATGCAGAAAAGCTAAAGCATACTTTAAAAAGTCAAGGATATAAATTGACACCACAAAGAAGAGCCGTACTTGATGTTATTATAGATAATGAAGGTAAGCATTTATCACCTGAGGAAATATATGATATAGTAAAACAAAACTGCCCAGATATAGGACTTGCTACAGTATATAGAACACTTAATTTATTAGAAAAAATGGGTGTAGTGTGTAAAATGAATTTTGATGATGGATGTAATAGATATGAACTTGTTCACGATGAAGAGGACCACCAACATCATCATCTTATATGTAGAGGCTGTGGTAAAGTGGAAGAGGTTGAAGACGACCTTCTTGAAGTTTTAGAAGAAAAAATAGAAGAAAAATATAATTTTAAGATAAATGACCACAGCGTAAAGTTTTATGGATATTGTAGCGAATGTAGAAAGAACTTAAGGCAGTAAAATCTGCCTTTTTTTTATAAAAAGTATTTGATTATTTTTGTATTGAATATATTTTAATTGTGTATATCAAAATATAAATTTGATACTTTATTTTATTTAAATTAGATGATTTTTGTATATCAGGAAAGTATTCTTTTTTACAAAATGTAAAAAATAAAAAAAGAATAACATATTTGAGTTGATTAATTAAGTTAATATACAGTATAATAGCAGTATTGGTAATGTTCGGCTAAAAATAAAAAGGAGGGAAAGTATTTGATAAGAAAAGAAAAAGTGAAGGTAATTCCACTTGGTGGAGTAAATGAAATCGGTAAGAATATGACCGTTGTAGAATACAAAAATGAAATTATTGTTATTGACTGCGGTATGATGTTCCCAGAGGAGGAGATGTTTGGTATAGACATAGTTATTCCAGACATATCCTATCTATTAAAAAATAAAAATAAGGTAAAGGGGATAGTTTTAACCCACGGACACGAAGATCACATTGGAGCGTTACCATATGTTTTAAAACAGTTAAATGTACCTGTTTATGGGACTCGTTTGACTCTTGGTATTGTTGAAACAAAACTTAAGGAGCACGGGCTTTTAAGTGATTGCACATTAAAGGTTGTAAAACATAATGATGTTATTACCTTTAATGATTTAAGCGTGGAATTTATTAAGAACAGCCATAGTATTGCAGATTCTTGTTCTCTTGCTATACATACGCCATTAGGAACAATATTACATACTGGTGACTTTAAAGTAGATTACACTCCAATTGATGGTGTAGTTATGGATTTTGCAAGGTTAGCAGAATTAGGTAGACAGGGAGTAATTTTACTTCTTGCAGATAGTACAAACGTAGAAAGACCAGGCTATACAATGTCAGAAAGAACAGTTGGAGAAACTTTCCAAAAGATATTTAATGAAACAAGAGGAAGAATTATTGTTGCAACCTTTGCATCAAATATTCACAGAATACAGCAAATAATTGATGCAGCAATGAAGTACAAAAGAAAGGTTGCTATTTCAGGAAGAAGTATAGAAAATATTGTTGAGGTTGCTTCAAATCTTGGGTATTTAAGAATTCCAGAGGATTTATTTATAAGTATTGATGATATAAATAAATACCCAGATCATAAAATTGTTATAATAACAACAGGCAGTCAAGGGGAACCAATGTCTGCATTAGCAAGAATGTCTGTATCAGAGCATAAAAAGGTTGAAATACAAAGAGGAGATTTAGTAATAATTTCTGCAACACCTATTCCAGGTAATGAAAAGTTTATATCAAGAGTTATAAATCAGCTATTTAAGAAGGGTGCAAATGTGGTATACGAATCGTTGGCGGATATTCACGTATCAGGACACGCTTGCCAAGAGGAACTTAAATTGATACATACTCTTGTTAAACCTAAATATTTTATGCCAGTTCACGGTGAATATAGACATTTAAAACAGCATTCACTTTTAGCACAAAAACTTGGTATGGATGAAGATAATATATTTATAGCAGATATAGGTCAGGTATTAGAAATAACACACGATGGTGCTAAAATAAATGGAAATGTTACTGCAGGACAGGTTTTAGTAGATGGCCTTGGAGTTGGTGACGTAGGTAATATAGTTTTAAGAGATAGAAAACATCTTTCACAAGATGGTATTTTAACTGTAGTTGTTACAATTGAAAAAGAAACTGGTAAAGTAATAGCAGGACCAGATATAATCTCAAGAGGATTTGTATATGTTAGAGAGTCAGAGGATCTAATAGAAGAATCAAAGAAGATTGTTAAGAAGGTATTAGATAATTGTGTAATGAATCAAATAAAGGATTGGGCTACAATTAAATCAAATATAAAGGATGAATTGAAAACATACTTATATGAAAAAACAAAACGTAATCCAATGATTCTTCCAATAATTATGGAAATATAAATTGTAGGGGGGATTATGATGAATATCTATGATAAGGCACACGAGCTTGCAAGATTACTAAAAAATTCACCAGAAGTAATTGAATACAAAAAAATGATGAAGAAGATTAAAGAAAATGAAGAAAACAAGAAAATAATTGAAGACTTAAGAAAAAAGGAATTTGAAGTTTATTCTAAGCAACTACAGGGAATTCAAATAACAAAAGAAGAAATGGAAGCTATAAATAATCTATATGGAATTATTCAGCACAATTCAGTGATTAGAGAATACTTAGAAGCCGAGAGAAGATTTTCTATAATGTGGCAGGATATAATTAAAATATTAGGTGAAGCTGTAGATATTGATTTTAATAACATATAGAATGGGGGTCTTTTATGAAAAAGCCAACTATATATTATGTTAAGGCAGGGCTTATTGCAGCACTCTATGTTGTGTTAACACTACCCTTTGCAAATTTTTCATTTGGGCCTATACAATTTAGGGTATCTGAGGCACTAACAATTTTGCCTTTATTTGAAACATCAGCAATACCTGGGCTTTTTATAGGTTGTATGCTATCTAATATTTTTGGCGGATTTGGGTTAATAGATATAGTTTTTGGAAGTTTAACGACTTTAGCAGCAGCTTATTTAACATCAAAGGCACCTAATAAATATATAGGTGTTTTACCACCAATTCTTTTAAATGCATTAATTATACCAATTTGGGTAAGTAAAATGTCAAATACTCCATACATAGCAACAGTTGGTACAATTGGTTTTGGAGAATTTGTTTCAGCTGGTATATTAGGAGTTATACTTGCTACTGCAATTGAAGTTTTGACAAAAAAACACACACGTTGACAATCATATTCATTTTTCGTAAAATAAATATGATTATTATATAGGATATCGTTATGATATCCTATTTATTTTTTTGTTATGGAGGGACATAGATGAACAATTTAAACATAAGAAATGTAGCAATAATCGCACACGTAGACCACGGAAAGACTACACTTGTGGATGCAATGTTAAAACAAAGCGGAATCTTTAGAAGCAACGAAAAGGTAGAAGAGAGAGTAATGGATTCTAATGATTTAGAACGTGAAAGAGGCATTACAATTCTTGCTAAAAACACTTCAGTATATTACAATGACATAAAGATAAACATTGTTGATACTCCTGGGCACGCTGATTTTGGAGGAGAAGTAGAGAGAGTTTTAAAGATGGTAGATGGAGTACTGTTACTTGTTGATGCCTTTGAAGGGGTTATGCCTCAGACAAGATTTGTTTTAAGAAAGGCACTTGAATTGAAACTAAAGCCTATAGTTGTAGTTAATAAGATAGACAGGCCTGATGCAAGAACTTTAGAGGTTGTTGATGAAGTTTTAGATTTATTTATCGAACTTGGTGCAGATGATGAACAATTAGAGTTTCCTGTAGTTTATTGTTCTGCAAAAGAAGGAATTGCAAAATATTCACTTGATGAAGAATCAAATAATTTAAAGCCACTATTTGAAACTTTAGTTGACAATATACCTTCTCCAGAGGGAGATATTAATCTTCCATTACAGATGCTTGTAACTACGATAGATTCAAATGAGTATGTTGGAAGAATAGGAATAGGTAAAGTTTATAGAGGTAGAATAAGGAAAAATCAACAGGTTGCTGTAGTGGGTAAGGATGGTTTAGTTAGAAATGCAAAGGTTGTTACATTATATACATTTAATGGACTAAAGAGGGAAGAGATAGAGGAAGGCGTTGTAGGTGATATAGTCGCAGTTGCAGGAATAAGTGATATAAATATTGGAGAAACAGTATCAGATATTGAAAATGTTGAAGCACTACCCTTTGTTGAGATTGATGAACCTACATTATCTATGACATTTTGTGTTAATGACAGCCCATTTGCAGGTAAAGAGGGAGAATATGTAACAACAAGACATTTAAGGGACAGACTATTTAAGGAACTTGAAACAAATGTTGCACTAAGGGTAAAAGAAACAGATTCACCGGATGCCGTTGAAGTTTCAGGAAGAGGGGAACTGCATTTATCTATTTTGATAGAAACAATGAGACGTGAAGGATATGAGTTCCAAGTATCAAAGCCACAGGTAATATATAAGGAGATAGATGGAGTTTTACACGAACCAATTGAATACTTAACAATAGATGTTCCTGAAGAATTTATGGGGGCGGTAATGGAAAAATTAGGTACAAGAAAAGCAGAAATGGTTAATATGACATCAGCAATTAATGGATATGTAAGGTTAGAGTTTAAAATACCAGCAAGAGGATTAATAGGATATAGAAATGAATTCTTAACAGATACTAAGGGTAATGGAATAATGAATCACGTATTTAATGGCTATGAACCATATAAGGGGGATATACAAGAGAGAAGTAGAGGAATGCTTGTTGCTTTTGAGACAGGTGAAGCTGTAACTTATGGATTGTACAATGCACAGGAGAGAGGTACGTTATTTATTACACCTGGTACACCAGTATATCAAGGTATGATAGTTGGTATGTGTTCAAGAAATGAGGATATAGATGTTAATGTATGTAAAAAGAAGCACGTAACAAATATGAGAGCAGCAGGTTCTGATGAAGCCTTAAAATTATCTCCACCAATGGAGCTTACGTTGGAAAAATGTATAGAACTTATTTCATCTGATGAACTTATTGAAGTTACACCAAAAAGTATTAGAATGAGGAAAAAAATATTAGATTCAACAATGAGAAAGAGGGAAGCTGCAAGAAAAAAGCAATAGGAGGTTTTTGGGTTTATGGGTAAAAGTAAAAAGATTTTCATTGTGTTTCTTTTGATTATGGCAGTTGTTCTGGGAAGTATATACTATGTGATAAATGTTCCAATGTCTAAGACAAATAATAAGGGAGTAGATTTCAGAATTGGAACGAAGGCGGATATAGACTTTGTTGCAAAGAGTTTAAAAAAGAAGGGGTTAGTTAGAAGTTATCTTGTTGCTAAATACTATTTTAAGCTAAATAACTTGAAACTTAATGTAGGACCATATGAATTCAATCAAACTATGTCTTTAAAGAAAATATTTAATATGATAAATAACGGTGAAACTGATAAAAATATTATTATGGTAACAGTTCCTGAGGGATTTACGGTAAAACAAATAGCAGAAAAATTAAAAAGCTTAGAGATAATAAAAGATATTGATTCTTTTTTAGAAGAAGCTCAAAATGGCAGTTTTAATTATGAATTTTTAGATGGGATCAAAGATAGACCTTCAAGACTTGAAGGATATCTTTTCCCTGATACATACGAAATAAAAAAAGGAATGTCTAATTATGAAATTATAAATATTATGTTAAAAAGATTTGATGATGTTTATAAAAAGAAAATAAAAGGAAAAATAAAAAAAGAAAATATGACATTAGATGATGTAATTAAATTAGCTTCAATTGTTGAAAGAGAAGCAAAGGTTAAGGAAGAAAGACCAATTATAGCAGCAGTTTTTTATAACAGACTTGAAAAGGATATAAAATTAGAATCCTGTGCAACAGTTCAATATGCTTTAGGAAGAACAAAAGAAAAACTATCCTTTGATGATTTAAAGATAAATTCACCATATAATACTTATATTATAAAGGGTTTACCAATTGGACCTATATGTAACCCTGGTTTAGCTTCAATAGAAGCAGCTTTAAATCCAGCGAATGTTGACTATTTATATTTTTTAGTTGATGAAAGTAAAAGGGATGGTAGTCATTTTTTCACCAAATCCTATGAAGAGTTCTTAAGAAAAAAGCACAGTAATAAATGATTATCTTCTATTTAGTTGGAGGAGATTATGAGTAAAATAGTTCACGATTATGTTGAAGATTATATAAGGGGTTTAATAACTGAGAATAATGAATTATTAAATGAGTTAAGATTGTATGCCGAGGAAAATAATGTTCCGATTGTTCACAAGGAAGTAGCACAATTTCTAAAGGTTATAATTAAGGCAAATAATATTAAAAGAATTCTTGAGGTTGGAACTGCAATTGGGTATTCAGCACTTTTAATGGCTGATGCTGCAGGAAGTGATTGTGAAATTGTAACAATTGAAAGAGATGAAAATATGTATAATACTGCCTTAGAAAATATAAAAAGGGCAAAGGCAGAAGAAAAAATAAAAATAATTAAGGGAGATGCCCTTGAGGTTTTAGATAAATTAGATGGTAAATATGATATGATATTTATTGATGGAGCAAAGGGACATTATAGTGAAATGCTTAATAAAATAAATAGACTTTTAAAATTAAATGGAATTGTATTTGCTGATAACGTTTTATTTAGAGGTATGGTTTGTTCAAATGAACTGCTCATAAGGAGAAAAATAACAATTGTAAAAAGGATGCGTAAGTATCTTAAGGAAATATCTGATTCATCAACATTTGAAACAGTTGTTCTTCCTGTTGGAGACGGGGTGGCCTTGAGCACCAAAATAAAGGAGGAATTATAATGAAGAGGGTAGAATTATTAGCACCAGCTGGTAATTTAGAAAAGTTGAAGACAGCATTTGTTTATGGAGCAGATGCAGTTTATATAGGTGGGGAAAATTTTAGCCTAAGAGCTATGGCAGATAACTTTACAATTGAGGAAATGAAGGAAGGAATTGAATTTGCACATAATTTAGGTAAAAAGGTGTATGTTACAATAAACATATTCCCTCATAATAATGATTTAATTGGACTTCCTGCGTATATAAAAGCATTAAGGGAGATAAATGTTGATGCTGTGATTGTATCAGATTTAGGTATTTTTTCAATTGTAAAAGAGGTTGCACCAGACTTAGAAGTTCACATAAGTACACAGGCCAATAATACTAATTATAAATCAGCAGAAGCTTGGTATAAATTAGGAGCAAGTAGAGTTGTATTAGCAAGAGAATTAACACTTGATGAAATAAGAGAAATTAGGGATAAAGTCCCAAAAGATTTAGAACTTGAAGCGTTTGTACACGGTGCTATGTGTATATCCTATTCAGGTAGATGTCTTTTGTCAAATTATATGACCAATAGAGATTCAAATAGAGGTATGTGTGCTCATCCGTGTAGATACAAATATTATTTAGTTGAAGAAAAAAGACCTGGACAATATTTTCCTGTCTTTGAGGATGAAAGAGGAACATATATTATGAATTCTCAAGATCTATGTATGATAGAATACATACCTGAGCTAATTAGAGCAGGTATATCAAGTTTCAAGATTGAGGGACGTATGAAGAGTTCCTATTATGTTGCGTCAGTTGTTAAAGCCTACAGGGAGGCGATAGATTCTTATAATGATTTAGGAGATAATTACAAATTTAATCCAAAATGGCTTGAGGATGTATCTAAATCCAGCCATAGAGAATTTTCAACTGGTTTTTATTTTGGAAAACCACAAAAACAAATATATGATAGTTCATCTTATATAAGAACCCACGATATAGTAGGGCTTGTTTTAGATTATGATAAAGAGACAAAAATGGCAACAATAGAGCAAAGAAATAGAGTATTTAAAGGAGAAAAGGTTGAAATATTAACTTCAAAGGGATCAAATTTTGAATTAACTATAGATAATATGTGGAACGAGGAAGGACAAGAAATAGAAGTTGCACCTCATCCACAGATGATATATAAAATAAAGTCAGAAAAAGAATTAAAGCCATACGATATGTTGGTAAAAGAGAAAGGGGATTGAAATGAGTAGACCTATAATTATTGGTATTGCAGGAGGAACAGGTTCTGGTAAAAGTACGGTAGCACAGGAGATTTATAATAGTCTCCCAGAAGAGAGCATTGCAGTTATAGAACAGGATAATTATTACAAAGATCAAAGCCATCTTTCATTTGAGGAAAGAATAAAAACTAATTATGATCATCCAGATGCCTTTGATACAGCCTTGTTACTTGAACACCTAAAAAAGTTGTCAATGGGAGAGGCAATAGACAAGCCTATATATGATTTTTCAAATCATACAAGAAAAAAAGAAACTGTCAGGGTTGAACCAAGAGACATAATAGTTTTAGAAGGTATTATGATTTTAGTTGAGCCAGAAATTAGAAATATGTTAGATATTAAGATATTTGTAGACACAGATGCTGATGTTAGAATAATAAGAAGAATTAAGAGAGATATAAAAGAGAGAGGAAGGACATTAGACTCTGTTATTGATCAATACATTAATGTGGTTAGACCAATGCATCTACAATTTGTTGAACCTACAAAGAGATATGCAGATATAATTATACCTGAAGGTGGATACAATAAAGTAGCAATAGATATTATGATTGCAAAGGTTAATGAAATTGTTAGAAGAAAGCAAGGACTGAAATAATATTTTACTATGATTAGCTCTACAGCAATATTGTAAACTGTCTGTAGAACTATAAATTTTTATAGTTAATGTATAATTATCCTGAATTATTCACCAACCAAAAATTAAACTGAAAAATATTTATAAGAAATCTTAGTATAATTGTTATATGAATAAAATTTTCATAAATTACAGATATTTACATTAAAGAAGAATAGATTTCACCTATAGTATAAAATTTTACTTTTTGAACTTATCAAAGAACAATAATAAAAGAATTTCATTCTAACTTGTGAATATTTGCTACAATCTCATAAAAATCATTTTTATATGCGTAGCTACTGCAAAGCTTAAATATTATGTAGCGACTACTTCTTACTATTCTTGAGGCTATTT
>NZ_FQVG01000030.1 GCF_900129265.1 Caloramator proteoclasticus DSM 10124
AGATGTATTCAAGTAAACATAATTTAAAAAGAATAACTGCATCATAGGCTTTTCTTCCTCTGTTTTCACTATATTTTTCTTTTACGATATCATATACAAAAGAAAAATCAATAATTGAATCTATTTTAACAAGAAGATGATCTTTAGGTACTAATTTTTCATATATCATATTTGTCATAATATCAATTTGTTGATTGTTCTTATTAAACATAAAAGACCTCCGAAAAAATATTTATGCATATTTATTATACCATAATATTTTTTCGGAGGTCTCCCACCCAGGTGAAATGTGACATTTTCCATTGATTTATTAAAAAAATCGAAATCTCTTTTCTGTGAACTCCTCCCATTTATACAAGTAGTAGTTTCCTGGTTAATACTCCCAACGAAGAAAATCACCCCAAACTCAAAGGGCTGTTTCTTCCCCAGAATACCAATTATATGGCCACTTTTAGCTTAGCTTTGGCTCTAATATTTATAACATCTTTTATGTATTTTAGGCAACATTCAGCAGCCTCTTACAAACTTGAGCGACTTCTATAGCTGATTAGGTTATACTTGAAAATAATATGGCTTCTTTCTTAAGCTAAATTAGTACTTATTTTTCTCATAAAAATATGCTCCTCTCTATGATAAACAGCTTTTAAATTTTAATCTGTCTACCATAAAGGGAGCATATCATTTTACCAATTTATTGAAATGTCACATTTCACCTGGGTGTCACTTATATCCTTTGATAAACCTTCTTTAGTATCTCCTCTTTTCTTTGTGCTGCTTCGATTAAAAACCTCTTACAGTTCATATCAACATCGCTTACTAAATCAATATCATCTATTGATGCTAAATTAATCCTTACATTTAAAACTGCCGCTTCTATTGCTGCAAATATTTGTATTGCTGCAACACCTACATCTGTTATCGCATTCTTGTTGCCATATTCAGCAATAAAATCCACCATATCAAACATTGAAAAAGCTGTTTCTGCAACAGAATAAGGCACACCATAGGCTTCAATTAAAGCCCTCTGTATTGCCCTGTTTCTCTCTTTTATCTCCTCTTCTGTTTCCTTTGGCATCTTATATGCCTGCATTACCAAATTAAAGGCCTCAACATCCTTTTCAATATATTCCTTAAACTCTTTTCTCAACTCTTCGCACTTTATTAGATACTCATTAAACTTATTCTTCACATCATCGCTATATTCCATAAACTTCTTCTTATTCACTGTTAAGTTCATTACCATAGAAGATAAACTTGCAGCAAGCGCACCTGATAATGCTGCAACAGCCCCTCCTCCTGGTGCTGGAGAGCTTGAAGAAAGGTCCTCCAAAAATTTTTCTATTGAATTTTCATATATCTTCATCACAATCCTCCTTAGTATACTAATTTTCCATCTCTAACTACTATTTTACCATTTTTTATTACCATATCAATATGGTTTATTCCAAAATGGTAAATGATGTAATTTTCATTTAGGGCATTCATAACTACTATATCAGCTTTTTTACCCTTCTCTATACTTCCAACCTCACTTCCTCGTCCTATTGCATAGGCTGCATTTATTGTAACTGCCGATATTACCTCCTGAGGTGTAAGTCCCATCCCTAATGAAGCAAACACCATTATGCTCTGCAAAGACTCAGTCGGGCAAGTACCTGGGTTATAATCTGACGCTACTGCCACCGCAAGACCTCTTCTTATCATTTCCCTTGCTGGTGCATATTTTTTTAATCTTAAATAGAAGGAAGTTCCAGGAAGCAGGACTGGTATTACACCTGCCTCCTTCATAGCATCAATCCCCTCCTCAGATACTGCAACTAAATGCTCTGCCGAAACAGCCCCAAGCTCTGCTGCAAGCTTTGCGCCCCCCATAGGTTCTATCTCTTCTGCGTGAAGTTTAACCTGAAATCCTAACTCCTTTGCTGCCCTTAAAACCCTTCTTGTCTGCTCTAAGTTAAAAAATCCCTCTTCACAAAAGGCATCCACATATTCCGCAAGCCTCTTTTTTTTAACATAGGGCATAACCTTTTCTATCATAAGGTCGATATATCCATCCACATTCTCCTTATACTCCTCAGGAACTGCGTGTGCACCAAGATAAGTGCTAACAATATCTATAGGATGCTCTATTTCCTTCGCAACCCTTAGACACTTTACTTCATCTTCAAAGTTCAATCCGTATCCTGACTTGGCCTCTACGGTTGTTGTTCCCCAAAGAAGCATCAAATCAAGACTCTTTAATGCCTTTTTATAAAGCTCATCATAGCTTGCCGACCTTGTAGCTCTAACCGTACTTAAAATTCCCCCACCTTGTTTTAATATATCAAAATAGCTTGCCCCCTCAAGCTTTAACTTCAGCTCATTCTCCCTTGAGCCATAATGCACAAGATGCGTATGGCTGTCAACAAATCCAGGTAGAACAAGCCTTCCCTCTAAGTCAATAACCTCTGTTTTATCATCGACAAAATCCGCTCCGTCCCCGCTTCCAACATTTAAAATAATACCGTTCTCTATAACTACATAACCTCTCTCAATAACCCCAAGGTCCGCCATCTCCCCCCCAAATTTTGGACCTTTAGATTTTACTGTTGCAATCCTCCCATTTTTTAATAATATCTTATCCAAAGTACCACCCCTATTCAGCTATCCTGTGTTCTAAAACCTGTTCTATAGAAAAGTTTTCAAGCTGTAGGTAGTACTCTAAAGAATCCACAAGAGCCTTCATTGGAACAAGCCCAACTATCTCACTTCCAACAACCTCAACACCAAAACGCTTTGCCTCCATCTTAACCATCTCAAAGGCCCTATATATTGCTGTCTTTTCATAATTTACAAGATTCATTGAAACCTGAGTTATATTTCTATCCTCAAGCTTTACACCCATAGCCTTTACAAACCTCAATCCCCCACCAATAAACCTTACTGTCTTTGCTATTTTGTCTGCAATCTCTAAATTTGGCGTATTTAAATTCACATTAAAGGCAACAAGAGGAACCCTTGCACCAACTGCAGTACACCCACTTTTTTCGTTCATTTCACTTGGCCCAAAATCTGGTTTCCAATCAGGGTTTTTAATCTTTTCAAAAAATCCCTCATACTGCCCCTTTCTAACGTCTGCTAAGTTTTTTCTCTCTGGCCTTGTTGCCGCCTCTTCATACAAATAAACTGGAACACCAAGCTCCTCACCTATTCTTTTTCCTACATCCCTTGCAATCTCAACACATTCCTCCATTGTAACTTCTCTAACTGGTATAAAAGGTATAACATCCATTGCCCCCATTCTTGGATGTCCACCTGTATGAGTTCTCATATCAATAAGCTCAGTTGCCTTCTTTGTCATATTAAAGGCTGCCATAGACACTCCCTCAACATCCCCAACAAAGGTTACAACTGTTCTATTGTGGTCTGCATCTGATGAATAATCAAGCAGCTTAACACCCTTTACTTTTCTAACCTCGTCTACAATTCTTTCAATCTTTTCCTTATCTCTTCCTTCTGAAAAATTTGGAACACACTCAACTATTTTAGCCATCCTACAACCTCCTATTTAAGCATTGGTATCTTAACGCCCTTTTGTTTTGCAAACTCAATTGCTTCATCATATCCAGCATCAGCGTGTCTTAATATTCCCATACCTGGGTCACTTGTTAATACTCTTTGAAGCCTTACATTCATCTCTTGACTACCATCTGCACAAACAACCATACCAGCGTGAATTGAATATCCTATTCCAACACCGCCACCGTGGTGAACTGATACCCAAGTTGCACCATTTACAGCATTTATTAGTGCATTTAATATTGGCCAATCGGCAATAGCATCTGAACCATCCTTCATTGCTTCTGTTTCACGTCTTGGAGATGCAACTGAACCACAGTCTAAATGGTCGCGTCCTATAACAATTGGTGCCTTAAGTTCACCCTTTCTTACAAGTTCATTCAGTGCAAGTCCAAATTTTGCTCTCTCTCCATATCCAAGCCAACAAATTCTTGAGGGCAACCCTTGAAATTTAACTCTTTCTCTTGCCATCTTAATCCATCTTGATAAGTGTTTATTTTCTGGGAATAGCTCTAAAACAAGCTCATCTGTTCTGTAAATATCCTCTGGATCTCCTGATAGTGCTGCCCATCTAAATGGTCCCTTGCCTTCACAAAATAGTGGTCTTATATATGCTGGAACAAATCCTGGGAAGTTGAAGGCATCCTTTACACCTTCATCATATGCCATTTGTCTTATATTGTTACCATAATCAAAGGTTACAGCCCCACGCCTTTGCATCTCAAGCATAGCCTCAACGTGACGAGCCATACTCTTCTTTGCAAGCCTTATATATTCCTTTGGATTCTTCCCTCTTAGCTCAAGTGCCTCTTCATACTTCATACCACCTGGAACATATCCATTTAGTGGGTCGTGGGCTGATGTTTGATCCGTTAAAACATCAGGAACAAATCCCTTTTTCACAAGCTCTGGAAGAATGTCTGATGCATTTCCTAATACACCAATTGAAATAGCCTCTCCCTTTTCCTTTGCTTCGATTGCTCTATTTAAAGCTTCGTTTATATCCTCATAATATACATCAAGGTACTTTGTTTTTATCCTCTTTTCTATTCTGTCTCTATCTACTTCAATACAAAGTGCAACACCTTCATTCATTGTAACTGCAAGTGGCTGAGCTCCACCCATACCTCCAAGACCTGCAGTTAGCGTAATAGTTCCCTTTAAGCTTCCTCCAAAGTGCTTTTCTGCAACTGCAGCAAGTGTTTCATAGGTTCCCTGAAGAATTCCCTGTGTTCCTATGTATATCCAAGAACCTGCTGTCATTTGCCCATACATAGTAAGCCCCTTTTGTTCAAGCTCCCAAAAATATTCCCAGTTTGCCCAATGTGGAACAAGCATTGAGTTTGAAATTAATACCCTTGGTGCCCACTTATGGGTTTTAAATATTCCAACAGGTTTTCCAGATTGAACAAGTAAAGTCTCATCATCCTCTAAATTCTTTAGTGAATTTACAATAGCATCAAAACACTCCCAATTTCTTGCTGCTTTACCTCTTCCGCCATATACTATTAAATCCTCTGGTTTTTCTGCCACCTCCACATCAAGGTTGTTCATAAGCATTCTTAAAACTGCCTCCTGCTGCCATCCCTTACAGTTTAGCTGATTTCCTCTTGGTGCCCTAATCTCTCTCATAGATTAACCCCCTTACATAAGTTCTCCTATTTTTTCTTCAACCTTTATAACAAGCTCCTCTAAAAGAGCTGTTGCTCTATTTATATCCTTATACATAATTCTATCCTCATCTAATGTTGGTATATGCTGCCTTAAAAGTTCATAACCTGCTAAAGTTGCCTTTGCAAGTCCCTTCATTCCCCTCAAATCAATCGCCTGACAGGCTGAAAGATATTCAATTCCTAATACCCTCATTGCATTGTATATTATACTTCTTGCCTTCCTTGCTGCTATTGTACCCATACTGACGTGGTCCTCTTGATTTGCAGATGATGGTATAGAGTCAACTGATGCTGGATGTGCTAATACCTTATTTTCTGAAACAAGTGATGCCGCTGTATATTGTGCTATCATAAAACCTGAATTTAGTCCACCCTTTTTAGTTAAAAAGGCGGGTAAATCATTTAATTGATAGTTTACAAGTCTTTCTATTCTTCTCTCAGAAATATTTGCAAGCTCCGATACTGCAATACCTAAAAAATCCATTGCCAGTGCCATTGGCTGTCCGTGAAAGTTACCCCCTGAAATAACCCTATTCTCATCTGAGAATATAAGCGGGTTATCGGTTGCTGAGTTTATTTCAATTTCAACAACCCTCTTCACATATTCTATAGCATCCTTACTTGCACCGTGTACCTGCGGAATACATCTTAATGTGTAGGCATCCTGTACCCTAAGTTCCCCCTGTTTTGTTGTAAGTGTACTTCCTTCAAGGATTCTATTTAAATTCTGTGCACATTTTTGCTGTCCAACCTGTGGACGAACATTGTGTACCTTATAATAATATGCATCCGTAATTCCCCTTAATGCTTCAACCGTTAAAGATGCAACAATATCTGCAGCTTTAGATAGCATAACCGCATCATATAATGCAAGTGTTCCAACTGCTGTCATAACTTGTGTTCCATTTATAAGTGCAAGTCCCTCCTTTTCTACAAGTTCTTTTTCTTTTATTCCTGCCCTGTTTAGAGCTTCTTTGCCAGATAATCTTTCACCGTTATAGTAGGCCTCCCCCTCACCTATCATAACAAGAACCATATGTGAAAGAGGTGCTAAATCTCCACTTGCACCAAGAGAACCCTTTTCGTATATAACTGGATGTACACCTTTATTTAACATTTCTACAAGAGTTTCTAACGTCTCAAGCCTAACACCAGAATAACCCTTAGACAGTGCATTTGCACGAAGAAGCATTATAGCCCTTACAACCTCCTGTGGTAGCTCCTCTCCAACTCCACAGGCGTGGGATACAATTAAGTTTCTTTGTAGCTTTTTTGCCTCCTCCTTTGAAATTACAACGTCTGAAAACTTGCCAAAACCAGTTGTAATACCATATACAACCTTTCCTTCATTAACAAACCTATCTACAACCTCTCTTGCAGATTTAACTTTTCTTTTTGCCTCCTCTGCAATTTCAACCCTATACCCATATCTTGCAACCTTTACAACATCATCAATGGTTAAGTTCTCCCCGTCAATAATAATTTTATGCAACCCCATCACCACCTGTAATATTCAAAATTTTCTAATAATATTATAACATTAAACCATTCTTTAAATTTTCTGAATATTTTTATCACACTAAAGTGCCACCCAGGTGAAATGTGACATTTTCAATATTTTTGTTATTTTGTTTTACCAAAGTTTATTTTTCATTAACTGTAAAAATATTAAACCAAACTGTTTTTTATTTTTATCGTAAGTAAAAAAAATTTCATATTCAGTTTAAACAAAAGAATAAAACTAATTTTATTCTAATATAATCTAATAGAAATAATTTTTTTCAGGAGGTATTATGAAAAAGACAAACAAATTAAAAACTGAGAAAATAAACTCAATTACTAAAAAAATAAAAAGAAAGCATAAGAGTATAATTAACATTACAAAAGATTATAGAAAAATGTACAGTATAATTTATAATACTTCTTGTACTGAAGGCTTAAACATAGAAGATATATATTCTAATGAAAAAATAGAAGAAACTATTTGGCGAAAAATTTTAATAAACAAATATGAAAAAGAAATTAGAAAATTAAAATATGAAATTGAGTTAATATGGGGGGATAGAAAATGATAAATTCTACATCAATAAGAGAAAATAAAATTTCATTATTAAAAGCTTCAAAAATAATATCAGAACAGCTAAATACAGACGAAAAAAAAGTTTATAAAGCTTTGTTAGAGTTGGCTCATAAAGGTTCTTGTGAAATTGAAAATCTTAATAATAGATTCTATGTTGATAATGAACGACTTAGTGATATAAAACAAAAGATAACTGAGTTATTAAACGATGAAAACAAAGATAAAAATAAACAACATAATAATAAAAATAATAATCAATTTGATAGGAGTTATATTGAAATGATTTTGCTATTAAATAAGAAAGGATTAGATTCTAAAGATATTGCAGAAATAATGAAAGAAGTAGACAAAGTCTATTCTGCAAAAAAATAATATTAAAATTTATTATGCAAAAATGCCACTCGTTTTATGAGTGGCTATCATTTTAGGTAAAATACTTGTTTTTTAAAACTACAGAAATTATTTATGCAGTATCATAAAAATTTTATGTTCTTTATTAAAAAGCCACCTTAAGCTTCGAAAAATAATACCTAAAAATTATCTATAATACAAACAGTAGCCTAAATATATATTTAAACACTATATTATTATATATTATTGAATACAAGTTTGTTTTTTATAATATATGCCATCAAAATAAAATGCATTATTCACCACATGTCATCACTTAAATCGAATATATAGCACACTTTTCATACAATAAGTAAAAATCTCCTAAATTTATTTTTTAGGAGATTTTTACTTTAATTACAACTTCTGAAGTTTGGTTTTTAGGTGTTTGTTATGAATATTATGCATTTTTTATTAAATGTACATCAAGAGGTGTTGACAAATTAAGTCTTTTCATTAACCTCCTGTTTTCAAGTTGAGCATCTTTGCTACATTTTAATTATTAACCTGTTATCAATAGTTTATACATACATCTAAAAAAATTTTTATAAATTTTCCAAAATTGCCTATGTTATTATTACAAAATGTCACATTTCACCTGGGTGGCACTTTTTTTTGAAATTTTACTAACACTTGATCTATCCATATTTAAAAATTCCGCAATTTCTATATGTGAATACTTCTCTTTTAATGCCTCTAACACAAAAGTTTTCTTGATCTGAGTCAATGCTTGTTTCTTACTCCCTTTTCTTATTTCTTCTATCATCCAATCAGAAATATTCAGCCTACTTACTATATCATCTAAAGTTATCCTTTGTGGTTTTTCAAATTTATTATTAATATCCTTAATATCATAAAGTTCCTTTTCTGCCATACCCATCAAATTTGATAATATATTGGCTTCTTTTAAAAACATCTTATCGTCTCCATCTAATTGTAAGAGATTCATATATTCAACTATTGCCCTTTTTCTATCATCACTCAACATATCTAAAATAAAATCTATATTAACAAATGAATTAATGCCTCTTTTATAAAACCAATGACTACTCCATAAATATTTATCTATATTATCACAAATATTTGCTCTTATTGGATTTCTATGTATATATCTTAATGTAGCAAATAACTGACCGTCGGTTTCAATTAAATTACAATGAAATCTTTTTTCGAGTGCATGGCCAGTTCTATTAAGAACTGTATTTAAAAATTTAGCTATAACATTATTTAAATTAAACATAATTGTACTGATAGAATCATTATGTGTTCTTATTAGCAAATGATAATGATTGTCCATAATCACATATCCCAATAACTCATAATCAAACTTTTTATTATATTCCTTTAACTGCTTAATTATAAATCTTTTATAATTGTCAGTATTTAAAATATACTCTCTATTATTACATCTTGTAGTAACATGATATATTGCTCCATCAAAATAACATCTACCTTCTCTCATAAAACCACCTCCTTTATTAATTATTTCCATTTATAGTATTTATATACACAAGAGTGCCACCCAGGTGAAATGTGACATTTTCTATTATAGATAGAATGTAACTATTAGCTATATACCAATACAATTTTTACGTATTAGCATTTATTCTTGCAAGATATGGTTTCTTTCCTAATTTTATTAGATTCCTTATCCTTGTTCTGACCTTTTCCCTTAAATTCCATTCGCACATCCTTAATCTTTTTCTCATCCATTAGTCTAATTCTTTCATATGTCTTTTTACTTTCACAAGTAAAAAATAAATTTCCCCTCCAATGGCTATTTGTTTCTGTTTATTAATTCTATCCTATGTGCTCATTGGCTTCATTCGACTTGTTATTTCTCTTATTTTATTCTTTAATTTCTTTATACTTTCTCCAGCTATTCTTATTTCGGATTCGCCCCTATTTATATAAAATAAAAATCTAAGAAATTTCCTCTTCCACGGTCTATTAACTACACTTTTCTATCTATTTACTTTTACTTTTCTATGTATTCACTTATGTTCTCTTTAACTCTGTGGGCCTCTCTTTAACTTTTAACAAATATATTACAGTCATCTGCATATCTGCAGAATTTATGTCCTCTTCTTTCTAATTCTTTATCCAAGTCGTCAAGGATTATATTCACCAAAAGTGGGCTTAATGGCCCTCCCTGCGGTGTTCCTTCTTCATTCTTTACTTTTATTCCATTTAACATAACTCCAGATATTAGATACGCTCTTATTAATTTTAAAATCCTCTTATCTTTAACTTTTCTTGCTACACGGCTCATCAAAATATCGTGGTTTACTTTGTCAAAGAATTTTTCAAGGTCTAAGTCTACGACCCATCTATATCCTTCGTTTATGTATTCATTTGCTTTCTTTACTGCATCTTTTGCACTTCTGTTTGGTCTGAAACCATAACTATTATTAGAAAAGCCTTTATCAAATATTAACGTTAATTCTTGGGCTATCGCCTGTTGTATTAATCTATCAAGTACAGTTGGTATACCAAGTAGTCGAATTCCTCCATTAGGCTTTGGAATCTCCACTCTTCTAACTGGTTGCGGTTTATATTCCCCTTGTAGTATTGCTAATTTTATTTCTGGCCACTCTTGTATTAGAAAGTTCCGAAGTTCATCGGTTGTCATTCCATCTACTCCATGGCTACCTTTATTAGCAACTACTCTCTTATATGCTCTTTGCATATTTTCTCTTGAGAGTATTCTTTCCAAGGTTCCGTATTCTTGTGCACTGGTTTCTCCTTCTGAGACTGCCGGAGATACTTTATGCACTTCTTGTTTACCTTCGTGTTCCACACTATTATCAACAAGATAGCCTGTATATTCAGTTTTCTGCAATCTTTGAATATCTCTTGAAGTCTTCAAAATTTAAAACCTCAAAGCGTAAGTCCTTCCCACGATAACGCGTATTTCGTAGTACTATGACCTCTGCTGACTTCTAACAGTTCAGCTACCCATCACTGAGTAGGTTACCATTAGGAAAGTTCATTCCTTTAATGGTGTATCTGTTAGACCTCCCCGTGTAAGAGCGACCGCTTTCGTCCTATATAATCGCCACATTTACTGCATGAGGTTCTGGTAGTGTTGGACTTTGTTTTGTGTATCAAACTCGTCCACCTCAAGTCAGCCTCATATGAGGTTATTGTTCATCGAGTCGGGACTTTGCCTCCGGCTTCCTTCAGATTCCACCTAACGATGGACATCCTTGCCATTGGCTAATGGTTCCCACTACTAAGCCCATAGCAGACTTTCACCACAAAGCTGTCTTTTATTCAGCATACGCATAAAAAAATCGTTTAGGCTAACGCCTAAACGATTTTTTATACAACATTATTAATTTGTGGAAAATGTCACATTTCACCTGGGTGGCACTTTTATCTTGCTAATTCATATATGGCATTTGCATAAATTTTTGCACAGGCTATCAGGTCATCTATAGATATGTATTCATTTGCCTGATGTACTACATCCTCACGCCCAGGGAAAAGTGGTCCAAAGGCTACTGTGTTTGCCATCTCCTTTGCGTATGTTCCTCCACCTATTGCAATAGGCTCACATCTTTGTCCCACATAATCCTCATATACCTTCATAAGCTTCTTTATAAGCTCGTGCTCCTTTGAAAAATATAGCGGTGCCCGATGTTCAAAATTTTCAACTCTAATTCCGTATTCCTTTATCCTCTCGTTAAATGGATTCATCATATCCTCAAGCCTGTATGTAACTGGATATCTTAAATTAAGTCCAACCCTTACTCCCTTTTCATTTAAATCAATTGTTCCAAGATTAAATGACAGCTTTCCTGAAGGCTCATCCTCTAAATAAACCCCAAAACTTCTTCCATCTGTTTCAAACCCAACATACTTATTTAAAAAGCTAATAAAATCCTTTACATCACTATCATCTAAATTTAATTTTCCTAATAGATTCATCATCTTCATAATAGCATTTTCCCCAAGCTCTGGTGTGCTTCCGTGTGCAGATACACCATAGACCTTTATAACTATACCTTTTGCATCTACTTCAAATTCAATCTTGTCCTCTGTCTCCTCCATATGTTTAAAAATAATGGACTTAATATACTCTACATCCACAACAAGCTTTGCCTCACAATAGTCTGGTACCATATTCACCCTCTGTCCGCCCTTTACATACTCTATCTTTATATTTTTAGGCTCCCTATTAAAATCCTTCACAATATCAAAAACTGTTAGCCCCTTCTCACCAAAAATAAGAGGGAATTCAGCATCTGGTGTAAATCCTAAAACAGGAGGCTTTTCAAACCTATTGTAATACTCGATATCCTTTGAGCCTGTCTCTTCATTTGTTCCAAATATTATCCTAACTCTTCTATCAAGCTTTAATCCTAACTCCTTTATCGCATATAGCCCATAAAGTGCAGCAATAATTGGTCCCTTATCATCCATAGTTCCTCTTGCATATATCTTACCATCGTGTATCTCTGCTCCATAAGGTGGATACTTCCATCCATCCCCTTCTGGTACCACATCAAGATGTCCAAGAACCGCAACATAGTCCTCCCCTACACCATATTCTGCATACCCAACATACCCATCAAGATTTACTGTCTTAAACCCAAGCCTCTTTGATAACTCTAATGCATAGTTTAGAGCCTCATCAACGCCTTCCCCAAAGGGCTTCCACTCCTTCGCTTCTCCCTCAACACTTCTTATTCTGCAAATCTCCTGCGTACTCTTTACAATCTCATCCTTAAGCTCGTCAATTTTACTAAAAAGCTTCTCCATAATGGCACCTCCTATATAAGTGCCACCCAGGTGAAATGTGACATTTCCCATATTTTAGTCACAACACACAGGGTGGCTTATAATCTTTTTATTTACGTCTCTTTTTTATCATTTTAACAGCATCCTGAAGCTCTTCCATTTTTAATAAATATGCACAGGCAACATAGACTATTACACCAAGTCCAATAGATACTCCAACATTAATTAACTGTGCAAGCTTTGATGCATTACCTAAAACCTTATCAATACCAAAGCTTGTCAAATAAACAACTATCCCCATTGCTACAGAAGAAATAATTGACTTTGATAGAGATACTAAAACCTCTCTTGTTTTAAGTCCATTTACCTTCTTACCAAGAATTCTATACAATACCATCATTTGAAGAACTGCAGCAAGTGAATTTGAAAGTGCAATTCCTCCTATCGCAAGGCTACTAAACTTTACAAATAGTAAATTTAAAGTAATATTGAATAAAACTATACCTGCACCAATCTTAACAGGTGTTTTTGTATCCTGCATTGAATAAAATGACCTTATTAATACTGGAATCGCACATTGTCCTAAAATACCTATCGCATAGAAAACAAGTGCAAAGGCTGTAACCAAAACGTCCTGTTCAGTAAACTTTCCTGTCTTAAATAGAAGTCTTACTATCGGCTTATTCAAAACCATAAGACCAACAGATGCAGGAATTGTAATAAATATCAATGTTCTTAAGCCCTGTGATATAACTGCCTTATATTCATCATACTCTTTTCTTGCAATATGGGCATTTAATATTGGAAACACGGCTGTTGAAACACTGGCACCAAATATACCAACTGGAAGCATCATTATTCTCTGTGCATATCTTAAACCAGTTATACTTCCTTGGTCTAAGATAGATGCTATATTTTGATTTACAACAAGATTTATTCTTGTAATAGCAAGCCCTAATATTGCAGGCCCCATAAGCCTAATCATTCTTCTGTAACTTTCATTTTGAGTGTTAAGTTCAAGCCTAAATCTCTTTCCTACTTTAATAAAATTAGGTATTTGAACACCAAAATTTAAAAACGCCCCAAATATAACACCAGCTGCAAGCCCAAATATTCCAAACTTGCCACCAAGAATTATAGCCCCAAGTATTATACCAACATTATACATAACAGGGCCAAGAGCCGGTGCTGTAAATATCTTATAGGAATTTAAAACACCCATTGAAAGCCCTGCACAAACAGCAAAGCTAACCGAAACTGTCATAAATCGAGTAAGTTTTACTGTCAGTGCATAGGTTGCAGGGTCCTTTGCATTTCCAATTGCTACAAGTGGAATTAGATATTTCGCAAAGGCATAGTATAAAATATTAAATATCACGACAAAAATTAGGGCAACTGTTATAAACGTATTTGCCGCCTTCCAAGCCCCCTCCTCATCATCCTTTGCAAGGTGCTGATTAAACACAGGCATAAAACCAGAACTTAACGCACCAACCACCAAAAGGTCATACATTACATCAGGAATTGTAAAGGCCGCAAAAAAGGCATCTGTAACAGAATTTCTACCAAACACCTTTGCAATAGTCATTTCTTTAATGAACCCCAGTATTCTAGATATTAAATTAATAATCATTAATAAGATAGTTGTTTTTTTAATATTATTTGTTTTTGACATTTTTGCCCCTCTTTCTAATCATTAGTATTTTATTTACATATATAATCTTGTCAACAAAACCTATGATTACTTATAAATATATAACATAATTTCTAACAGATATTAATTGTTCTATAATAATTCATATGTTATTTTTTCTCTCTATCAAATACTGGTAATAAAATACTTAAAAACATTATTGCAAGAATTACAGCATTATCAATTATATAAAAAGGGTTATTAGTTTTATTTATACTAATTATTGGAATTAAACTTATTGTAAATCCCAGGGTTTGAATACCAGTATGTCCAAACTTAATATCTGGATATCTAAAACTATAAATAAGAATACTCAAACATGAACCTAAAATAGTTATTGAAAAAATAAGAGTAATATAGTCATTAAATAAAATCGACACTGAAAATAGAATTAAAGTTATAAAAATACTGATTCCATAAATAATGTTCTCCATATTTTTTTTGAATTCTATAATATAAAGTATACTAATAACCCATAATACTGTAAGTAAAACACCATAGTAATCAATATTTAAAATTGCATTTTCAATTAAATGTGTAACTCCTATTTTTTTGATCCTAATATCAAATAATAGCAAAGTAAGGACCACTGAAAATTGAATAAGTAATTTTGTTATAAACCTTAATTTTTTAACATCATCAATAATTCCCATAACCAAAATAATAGTAGTTCCTAAAACAATTCCATATACATATTTATCTACCTTATTCGTAAATAATAATATAATCAGAAAGTTTGTATAAACTGACATCCCTACCATTCCTTGCTTTAGAATTTGAACTATTTGCATTTCATCAGAAAAGTTTTTAAAACTTAAATAATTGATAATTCTTTTAACAATAAACAAAAAAAGCAAATTGAATATAAAAGAAAAAATAAATATATTAAAATAAAGCATTATTTCACCTCTTTAAGCCATATCCATCTTTAAAAATACAATTAGATAGGGCTAAAATTAAAAATGAAAAAATGCCAGCAGATGCACTAAATAATACATGTCCTGCTAAAAATGATGAACCAAAACCAATAAATAATGAGACAAACATACTAATATACAATAAATCTTTCCTATAAGCAAAAGAACTTAAAATAAACAACACGCCATTTTTAATTATTGAATACATCATAATTATAAATCCTACAATTCCATAAAATAACCATACATCAACAAAGTCCATTTCAATGTTTTCCATTTTTGAAGATCTACTCAAACCAAACAATTTTCTTAAAATATTTGTATTTTTATACTCATCAAATGCACTATTAAATTTATCATTTCTTGAATTTAAAACATAAGAATACATTTCGTTATTTGTTCTTTCTTTAATAGCTTCCTGTCTTTCAATTGTACTTCCAATAATATTAGTATTTTTGTAAAATTTAACTGCTTGTGAAAACAAAACAAATACTACAACAGATAATAACATTATAGTTATAAAACGTTTTAAAAGATTAATATTTTTAATTAAAAACGTAAATGAAATAAACACTAAAAAGGAAAATAAAATTGAAAGTAATGCAACCCTTGTACCAATAACTGTTAATGCCAACATTATTATTAAATTATAAATAACCAAATCTTTTTTATAATTATTATCACTAAGTATTAAATATAAACTTAATGGATATACAACTGCTACTATTGCTGTTAAATCATTTCCAGCATAGAAAAAACCCTTGCTTAAATTACTATAGGAATATGTTTTATATCCAACACCAAAGATAAACGACATAACTACTATAATTGAATAAATAAAAGCAGATAACGTTAAATAATAAATAAATTTATTTATTTCTGCCCTTCGTAAATTTTTAAATACTTCTAATCCAATTAGCAAAATAGAAATATTATATAAAAATTTCAAATAATATTGAATTTCTTTAAATAAATTGATGTTAATTCCACTAAAATGTTGTACCACTATTGTTATCATAAAAGTGAGCATAAGTATAATATAATATGAAATATTTATTTTATTTTTATATATATAATAAATCATATATAGTAAAAACAAATTTCTAACTATTATCCCTGGTGTAAATCTCGGATCTAAATTAAACGTTTTTAAATACACACCCGTTAATAAATCTAACATAGGATTAAGTAACACTGCTATAAGAAATATTCTTAACATTTTATCTTTATTTGTATTGAACATCTGTCTACCTCCACCCTGCCAAATATTAGTCTCTACCAAATATATCTCTAGTGTAAACTTTTTGTCTTACATCGTATATTTCTTCATTAACTCTATTTGCCACAATAACATCTGACATTTCTTTAAATTTATTTAAATCTCTAACTAATCTTGAATCTAAGAATATATCTTGTTTTATAGAAGGTTCATAAATAATAACGTCAATTCCTTTTTCTCTAATTAACTTTATAATGTCTTGAATCGCAGACTGCCTTATATTATCTGAATTTGTTTTCATTGTAAGCCTATAAATTCCAACTACTTTAGGATTATTTTTTATTATCATATTGGCGATATGTTCTTTTCTTGTCTTATTAGCATTTACAATAGCTTTTATTAAATCGTTTGGCACATCAGTATAATTTGCCAATAGCTGTTTTGTATCCTTTGGTAAACAATAACCACCATATCCAAATGATGGATTATTATAATGATTACCTATTCTTGGGTCAAGGCAAACCCCTTCTATAATTTGTTTTGAATTTAACCCCTTTAACTCTGCAAAAGTATCTAATTCATTAAAAAACGCTACCCTCATTGCTAAATATGTATTTGCAAATAATTTTATTGCCTCGGCTTCAGTAGAATCAGTTAGCAATATAGGTACATCTTTTTTTTCTGCTCCTTCTAACAATAAATTAGCAAATTTTTGTGCTCTCTCTGACTGTTCTCCAACAACTATTCGTGATGGATATAAATTATCATATAATGCCTTTCCTTCTCTTAAAAATTCTGGAGAGAAAATAATATTGTCAATTTTATATTTTTCTCTCATCTTATTAGTAAAACCTACTGGGATTGTAGATTTTATTATCATTAAAGCATTTCTATTTACCTCAAGAACTGATTCAATTGTACTCTCAACAGAATCTGTATTAAAATAATTTTTATCTGGATCATAGTCAGTTGGAGTTGCTATTATAATTATTTCAGCCTCTTTTAATGCTTGATACTTATGAGTAGTAGCTTTTAGATTTAGAGTTTTATTTTTCAAAAAGAATTCTATTTCCTTATCTATAATTGGTGATATTCTATTATTTATTAAATCAACCTTTTCTTCATTAATATCAAGTAAAACAACATCATTTTTTTGAGATAGTAAAACAGCTAATGACAATCCAACATACCCTGCTCCAACAACAGTAATCTTCATATTTAATCACCTCTATAATCATATTTCTCTTATATAATTTAACTAAATTTATTAAATAGAATCAATATAATCAGAAATAAAATCAATTATTACTTGCGTTTTTGAAACATATTTACTTGGTTCAAATTCATTTATTTTATCCACTGCATCTTCTAATTCTTCATAATCATATGCTGATAATATTAAGTTCTGTTCTTTTAATAAATTTACAATTTCTATTTGATGATCATTATTGTGTTCCCCATATTTTTCTAATCTTGGAACACCTATTACTTTTTTACCCTTTTTTACACCTAACATTAATGAACCAGTTCCACCATGGCTAATAATAAAATTTGATTCATCATAATATCTCTCAATTTCTTCATTATTCATAAAGTCTATTATCTTAAAATTTTTAGTATTATATTTAGTAAAACCGGCTTGTACAACTACTTCTTCATTTATCTTACCACTTTCTATCAACTTATCAATGTATTCTAATAGTCTATTAAAAGGCATATCAAAAGTACCTAACGTTACAAAAATCATATTAATATATTCCTCCTCCTAAGTATTTAGCTTTAGGATAAAATTTTAATAGTTCAGGCCATTGAACAATAAATAAATCTGCAATTGGATATATTATTTTCCCAGATAAATTTGGTGTTTTTACTTTAGCAAAGCTTTCAATATATATAACTTTTTTGCCAAATAATTTAGCAATATAGCACATAGGTACAGCTGTGTGTGCACCTGTAGTAATTACTACATCTGGCTTTTCTCTTAAAAAAATACGCATAGACTTGAATATATTCTTTAACATTATAAAGATATATTTAAGCCCATTATTTCTACCACCTGGTAATAAAAAACTAACTTTGTATTTTTCTTTTAATTTTTCATTGTAAGGTAATGCCTCAGTTACTAAATGGTACTCATATTTATCAAATAAAGGTTTTAAATTTAACAATTGTGCTAAATGTCCTCCACTTGAAGATATTAATAATACTTTCTTTTTTTTCATAATACTACTCCTTTGCTATCTTATCTATTTCGTTTACAAAAGACTTAATTACCAAATTTGAATCATATTCCATTGCAGTTTTATATGCATTCTCTATTATCCTCTTTTTTTCTTCTTCAGATAAATTTATATAATTCTCGATGATATTAACAAAATTACTTACATCATCAACATTGGCTAAATACCCATTTATACCATTCTTAATATATGTTTGTATTCCTCCTATTTTAGACCCTACAACAGGAGTTTTACAAGACATTGCTTCTAAACCAACAAGCCCAAGACTTTCCTCTAATCTTGTAGGAAATACAAAAATATCAAATAAGTTAAAATAGTAACTAATCTCTTTTTGGGACAGTCCACCTAAATACTCTATATTATTTTCTAAACCATAATCTTTAATCATTTGTATGCATTTATTTTTATCTTTTCCTTCTCCTATAATAATACCTTTAACAAATAAATCTGTATGTTTTTGCTGTAATTCCTTAATTATTTTTATAAATATATCCCACCCTTTGCCATACTCTATTCTAGATACATATCCTAATACTAAATTTTCTTGTTTACTTTTTTTATTAACCGTACTTATTGGTTTGAATACTGTCATATCTATTCCACCAGATGGATAAACTACTATTTTGTCATCAGTAATTTTAAATTTATTTTTAACAACATCCTTAAAATATTCTGATGGTACAACTATTTTATCACATATTCTAACTAATGGATAACTAAATATTGATAATATCTTAGCTATTTTACCTCTTATAATAACATCCGAACCATGAACATTTAGTATTAAAGGTTTTCTTGTTATAATTTTTAAAATTATAACAGGCAGAGCACTATGACTTATAAAGTGGACATATATCAAATCAAATAAATCCTTATTAAAAATCCCCTTTAAGATGTTCATATAAAAATTAAAATATGTTTTTGCTTTTTTAATTGATTTTTGATTTGGTTCAGTAATCACTGCTTTCATTGTAAATTTATATCCGTTATCTTGTAAAACGTTTTCAGTGTTTTTTACAAATATTCCGAAATATGGATGTTCATTATCTGGATACATATTTGAAATTAAAAAGAACCTTCGTTTTAAAGTATGTGTATTCAATCAAATCACCTTTCCAGTAAACCTAATTTTTCATAAAATTAATTAATACCTATAGCAAAATTCATTTAACTTATCCTCTATTAATCTAATTTCATCACTAAATTCAATATTTTTTTCCCATAGCTTTGTATTTTTAATTGATATATTAGGATTAAAATACTGCTGTTTTTTAGTGTGTTTTGAAGAATCAATGCCAGCAAATTTTAATACCTCATTTATTGTTTTATCATAATTATATATAAAATCTTCGAATTTTACTCTTAAAACTCTATCATCGTCTTTTTCATATTTTAAATGTTCTCTTAATAGCCTATACCATTTTATGTAAACATTAACATCTTCAGTAGGTATCCATCCTTCTCGCCAATACTTTTTATTTAAAATATATAAATCTCTCGGATCTCTATCAACAACTATACACTTTAAATTATTAAAATAGTTCAAATACCTTTCTGTGTTATTAGGTGGTATAAGCTGATCTAATACTAAATATTCAAATTCATTATTTACATCTAATTCATAAAACAACTTTTCAAAATATTTTCTTGTATTTTCAATAAATCTATCACGTGCACAGGAATAATACATTTTTGACCTTTTATAATAAACCACAAACTCATAATCGTGCTTTTTGCCAAATAAACTGTTTTTAATTCTTTGTATTTTTCCTGGTATTCCATATCTAATTTTTCTCTCTATTTTTCCATATCTTAAAGGCTGTTGTAACCAAAATCCATCCCATTCTACATCAATTAGACTATTTATGTACTCATTTGTAATTTCTTTGAATTTATTATTAAAAAATCTTTCATAATTAGGTGCAATATTGTTTGTTAATTTTTTAAATCTATAAATAGCTTCATCAACTTTTAATCTATGCATATCATCTACTATATAATGTTGCAAATCCGAAATTCCGTCTACATCGTGAGCTATTGAAAATTCAAAATCTCCCATAGACTTAACATTTTCAAATTCTTTAAACAAATCCGAAACAGCAGAAGAACCGGTACCCCCATAACTTGCACAGGTAATAATTTTTTTTAAATTATGCAAGCAAAACACCTCCAAATTAGTTCACTCATTAATATTATTTGCTATTTTAAAGAAACTTTTATAATAATTAATTTTATATATGTCTTCATACCTTCTAAACTATTTATAAATGCCAAAGATTCAATCGTCTTTTTATTTTCTATGTACATTTTTTTTAGTTCATTTCTCATTTCTTTGTATTTTAAATTCTCATAAATTTTTTTTATTATTAATCTTGGAATTAAAAAATGTTCGATTATAAATATTGATTTCTGTGCAACCTTCTCATTTAATTTTTCCTTATTAGTATCAAACCAATTTAAAAGGTTTCGCCAAGTTTCTAAACCATTTAAATTTAATTGTGAAATATTATTTTTTGTTAAAGAATTTTCTCTAATTCTATATAAAACTAAGTATTCTTTAACACAGCATACTTTCGCAACACTTGTAACTTTAATAAAAAATTCTGCATCCTCAGCCCATTTAGCCTTTGGCGTAAAAAATATATTGTTGTCAATTAATATACTTTTTTTTACAATCCATGTACTTGTCTGTCCCCAAGTTTTAAATTTTAGATAATCAAATAAAATATTACCTTCTCTCCATTTCCATTTTTGTTTTACTTTTTCTCCTTTATCTGAATACCAATTAGTATATCCACAGTAACAAGCATCCATCTTAGTCGTAATAATTCTATTAATTTGCTTTTCAATTTTTTCTTTTTCCCAAACATCATCTGAATCAAGAAATGCAATATATTCACCATTTGATTCTAAAATTCCACGATTTCTTGAAACAGACACACCAGCGTTTTCTTGTCTTATATATTTTATATTACTAAAGTCTTTACTTATACTCTCAACAACTTGCTTTGTATTATCAGTACTACCATCATCTACTATTATAATTTCAATATTTTTATATGTTTGATTTAAAACAGACTCTACAGTTTCTTTAATATAATTACCACAATTAAATGCAGGTATAACAACTGAAACTAATGGTTGCAAAATATTCACCATCCTTAAGCTATACTAATTCATTAATAAAATTTTTTAATTCATTCGATATTTTTTCTGGGAGAAAATCTTTTATACGCTCTTTACTTTTTCTTGAATAATGCTCATAAACGTTATTGTCTTTTAACATCGTTGCGATTTTTTCAGCCATCATTTCTTCATTGCCAACTTCACAAATCAAACCATATGTATTATTCTTAAGTATTTCTTCTACTCCAGGTAAACTATTCGTTGCAACAATTGGTAAGCCAAAACTCATTGCTTCCAATATAACAGTTGGTAATCCCTCTGCAGGACTTGAATGAACAAATAATTTAGCAGCAGCATAAAAATTATAAACATCTAATCTGCTTCCAACAAAAAATACTACATCATCTAAATTCAATTCACTAACAAGTTTTTCAACACTAATTCTTTCTTCACCATCACCAACAAAAACCAACTTATTATTAATTCCATATTTATCTCTTAAAATTTTAATTGCTCTAACAACAGTTTTTTGATCCTTCTGTTTACTAAATCTACCAACCATCAAAATAAATTCACCATATTTTTCTTTTAATTCATTTACAAATTCCCAATCAACTTTTTTGTTAGAAATCGATACAGGGTTATATATTTTTTTAATATTTGTACCATCAAGAATTCTATTACCATAAAGAGCTGCCTGCTGCATCCAATCAGATAATGTTACCAAGTTTTTAATTTTAGAGTATAATGTAGCATACCCATGAGATAATAATAAATATTCAGCTAGTGCTCCATGAAGCCAACAAATCTTATAATTAGATTTTATAAAATTATTTGCTACAAATGTTAAGTCATTATAATGACCTGAGAAAGCAATTACAATATCATATTTATCTTTTCTTTTTATAAAAAAGAGCTTTTTAAAAAACAAATAAACTACTAATGCTATATTTATTAATGGATATGCATATTTCCCCCACCACCATCTTTTTGCTCCATAGCTATAAGTTTCGGGGCATTCTTTTCTTGATAATTTATAGTTAATTATTTTACACCCATCTGGTAACTCTTTTAACATCTCATTTTGATTTGGTGCAAGATTATAAACGTCTATATCATATCCCATATCCCTAAATATTTTTATATAATCAATTCCAACTCTTTCTATACCACCAAATCCTAATCCATCAAATACAAATGCTACTTTCACATTTATCCCTCTCTTATGTTCATTTTTAGCGGCCATTTTCCACAAATACGATTTTATCACATTATAAAACAAACTACAAATAACTTAGAAGCAGAAATTAAAATTTTAAAAAATTATTAAATTTTACACTTTAATTATCGATTTGAAAGCAAATAAAAAGCTATTGGTTATATTAACCAACAGCACATAACTTGATTATTTCTTTATAAATTTTTTCTTTATTTTAATTATAATTTCATCTACCTCAGGTATTCTTAAAAATATAATAACTAAACCGTATATTATAATAGCAATAAAAATGCTAATTATTAATGCTTTGTTGTTTGTTAAATACCCTTTCAAAAATTCAAAACAAATCTTTGATACAATTCCCATTACTAATGAAGCTATTAATATCTTAACAAATGTTAATAGCATATCTCGCAGCCCAATTTTACCAATTTTCTTTCTAATACTAATAAATAAAAGAAAAGTACAAAACAACATTGAGATACTTGTTGCAAAAGCTATTCCAGATATACCCATATACTTACTTAATATGAAATCAAGTATTATGTTTAAAATAATAGCTATTACAGCATTTACAGTTGGCGTTTTAGTGTCCTTCATTGAATAAAAAACTCTCGTAAGAATATCTCTTTGTCCGTAGGCTATCATCCCAATTGAATAAAAAAGTAGTGCTTGCGAAGTCATAATTAAAGCCTTTTCATCAAAGGCTCCTCTACCAAAAAGCATTTTTACAATTGGTTTTGAAAATACCATTGCACCTACTGTTGCTGGTATTATTAAAAGAGTCATTAAATTTATCGATTCACTTATTGAACTTTTTAAACCATTGATATCATTTTCTGAGACTTTAAGTGACAATATTGGATATATAACTGTTGATATCGATGTTACTACTATATTTATTACAAATAAATTTAATTTATTAGCGTAATTTAAAGCTGAAATTCCTCCTTCTACAACAGCAGAAGCAATTGTTCTATCAACTAAAACACTAATTTGTCCAACCGATGCACCTAAAATAGCAGGTAGCGTAACTAAAAACATACTTTTTAAATGTTCATCTTTTAAATTTAAATTTTTGCTGAATTTATATCCACATTTTTTTACATACGGTAACAAAAATAACAACTGAACTAAATAAGAAATAATTATTCCTATGCCAAGAAAAATATTATTAATCTTTGCTGCAAGAACAATGGAAATTATTACTGCTATACTTGAAGGTATGCCTAACAATGCAGGTATTGCAAAATTATTATTTACTTGTAAATATGCAGCAAGGACAAATACTGTACCTGTAAAATAAACAGCAAAAATACTTATTCTCGTAAACGTTATAGCTAATTTTAAAGTTTCACCAACAAAACCTGAAGCAAAAATTTTAACTATTGGTTCCGTAAATGTAAAACTTATTATCACAATAATAGTGCTTATTAAAAGCAAAAAATTAATTAAATTATTAGTAAATAAATTTGCCTCATCTGTACCCTTATTTCGTTTTATATCGCTATACATTGGTATAAAGCCAGTATTTAAAGCAATACCAATGAAACTAAAAATAACTGTTGGGATTGTAATCGCAACTAAATATGCATCGCTGACATTGTTAGCACCGATAAAATATGATAAACACACTTCTCTTAGAAAGCCTAATACTTTTGCTAAAACTGTAAGTATCATTAGTAAAAACGCTGTTTTTTTCATCTTACACCCCTGCTTTCAACCTCAGATCTTAAGGCTAATTTGAGTTTATTCAAATCATCCAAACTATCAATTTCATACCAATCACTACCATCTATTTTTTTAATATATACATCTAAGTTTTTAATATTATTTTTGACTATATTATCCCAGTACAAATTATGCCAATCTTCACTTTTCACTAAGGCTTCTTCAATCTTTTTAATGAGATACTCACCATCCTTATTAGACCAATAGGATACCCCAGACATTATATATCCTTCTCCACTTGAAATTTTAATATCATTAACTTTATTATTTTCATCAAAAATTAGCATCCATTCTTCACTATCAACCTTCTTCTTACCCGCAAAATATGTTGAATTTGCTAATTTTTTTTCTAAAAAATTTCTACTTAAATAAGTATCCGCATCTATAACATAAGAATTAGGCAAATATTCTCTAACCAAATACATAGTGTATATATTATTATAAATATTATATTTATCATTATAAACCAATTTAACATTATATTTTTGTTTCAAATAATTAAATTTTTCATTTAAATACCCTGTAACCACAATGATCTCATTTATATCTATTTCATTTAAAAATTCAATTTGTCTTTCAATTAAAGGTTTACCATTAATTTGTATTAAAGATTTCGGTGTTTCATAAGTAATTGGTCTTAACCTTGTTCCCATTCCTGCAGCTAAAAGAATCGCTCTCATTTTCTCCTCCTATTAATTTGTTTTAATAGATTTTTTCTCAGTTAATTTATCACCTATTATAACTAAACTTGTTCCACAAAACACTATAATACATCCTATTAAGACGTTTAGTGAAATTTTTTGTGAAAATGGTGGTAACATTTGTATTATAGGTATCCATAAAACATAAGTTATATTAAGAATCATTGCTGGTGCTACACTAATGTACTTTATTGATACATACCATAATATATAAGATGCACCACCTATAAAAGATCCTAATATAAATACAGGCCAAATAAGTGATCTTTGAATAAATGCAAATGTATCTGAGAAATTAATGCCTCTATAAAACTCCCATACATAAGAAAATTCACCACTTGCAAATACAAAAACTATTAAGCAAGTTAACAATATAAAAATTGAATACAAATGTCTTATTGTAATTGTAACTATAGGATTTACATCATCCTTTATTAACATATATCCAAAAATAGCCTCCAATCCCCAACCAAATGCAGGTATTAATGCTAAAAGATAAACTATAATACTTGCATATTGAATTTGATAAGTCGTAATAACACCTATTACAGCAATAATACCTCCGATAATCTTTGCCTTTGGTAATCTTTCTTTAAAAACTAAAAATGATGCTATTGCTCCTACAACTGGATAAAGAGAAGATAATGCCCCCGCAATAGGAGCTGAAATTGCACTTGCGATTGCATAAGGTATTAATCCAAAAGGCCCTGCTAATATTGCAGCTGGTATTATACCAAAACCTTTTTTTGAAAAAAAGACACTTTTAAATTCATTCATTAAATTTTTTTTACTTAAAACAATTAATTCAAATACAACATTGAAAAATAAATCAACAATAGAAATAAGTAATGTTGTAATTAAAATTAATAATATTCCTTTAGCACTTACTAAATCTCCCTTAGCATTACCATACAGGTTTAATACTGTATATAATATTACAGTATATAGTGCCCACGTTAATCCTGATAATAAACCTATTAAATTACCCTTTTTACTCATTTTTTCAACTCCTTATTAAAGATTAGTATTATTTAATTCCTTTAAATTTCTCCTACATCTTAAATATCTATTAATACCATAATCACCATAATTTTCACCTTTTGCCTCTTTAATTACAGTCCATATGCTCCATAAAAAATCTTGGCATATTTTATGAATAAGTAATCTAATTTTTTCATTATTTGGAGCTTCTCTTCCAAAATATAACTTCAAAAGAAGTTCCTCTTGTTCTTCATTTAATCCATTCTCTAAAGAAAAAGCCGCTAAATCCCACATATTATCGTTTAAACCGCTATATTCCCAATCAATTAAATACATTCTACCATTTTTATCTTTTATAAAATTTTCTGCAACAGTATCATTATGTGAAGGAACAAGTTTAAAACCATTGTCATACAAGAGTTTCTTTAATCTTACTACGTCCTCTTTTACAATGTTATATTCATCATAGAATTTAGCTCCTGATTTTAAAGCTAAATGTTCATACATTTCTATTTTTGAAAAAACATCAAATTCGTTCTTCATAGGTATATTGCTATTATGCAATTTGTGTAGAATATTGGCTACTTTTTCAATATTTTTTTTAGATTTAGCTGTGTCAGGATTTAAAGTTTCTGCTCCATCTATCATTTTAGAAATTTTTATACCATTATCTTCATTAAAATATATAATTTCTGCATCTAGACCATAATCAGCAGCCAGCTTTGAATTAATCATTTCATAATGTCTATCTATCATTTCTTCAGTTCCAATTCCTGCAATTCTTAATATATATTCTTTATCCTTAACTACAACTTTATAATTTTTATTAGTCATTCCTCCAATTTGAACAATCTCCTTTATATTCTCCTCTTCAATATTTAAAGCCAATTTTACTTGTCTTTTTATCTTTTCTATTTCAAAATTGACTTCTCTCCTTTTAATTATTGGATAAATATATTCCTTTACCCTCTCATATTGTTGTTCATTATCTATTTCTCCCCAAATTAAGTCATTTATTTTTAAATAACCAACTTTGTAATTTCTAGCAACATCTAAAAGCGTATATTCATAATTCATATATTGATTTTCATTATTTGAAAACTCTTTTAACATTAATTCAAATAACTTATAGGAAATTTTACTAACACCTATCATTTCTCCATCTATTCTATTAAATTGATGAATATCTTTAGATATTTTATATAAAGAACCATCTCTAATTTCTACAAAAGCCTCATCCCCTGAACCACTTTCTGTTGTCAACACAATGCAATCTCTGTTCTCATTGTTTATTAATATTTCGATTAATCTATTTTCAAAAATCAAATCATTTTCTATTAATATAAAATCATCCGTTATATATTTTTTTGCTAATTCTAATGAATACATACTTCCAGTCCACTTATATTCAGGATTATTAACACAATATATATCAACATTTTGTTTAGCATAAGCTTCATAATATTCTTTTTGATACCCAGTAACTATAACGATTTTCTCTATTTTATTTTTTCTTAATTGTTTTACTATCCTATCTATAATTTTAAAATTTTCAATTTCTAAAAAACCTGGTGGTCTATCAAAAAACTTATTATATCCAGCCCCTAATATAACAGCTTGTTTGATATCTTTTTTTGTACCTTTATGTAAATTTAACCTTTTTTCCTTTTGCTCTTTTATCATACTCTCCAAAAAATATAAACCATAGTTTGTTAATTCATACTGAACTTTATTTCCTTCTGTTGATATACATATTAATTCATTATCTTTTAATTCTTTAATTAATGAATTTACTTTTCCCAATGATATATTTAACTCTTCAGCTATTTTTCTTTGAGTTATATTATTATTATCATTGATTAATTTTAATAATTCAACTTTCACAATTATTCCCCCTAAAAAAATGGTGATGTTCATAATATGAACATCACCATTATAACAAAATAAACAATTATTGTAAACAATTAATTTTTTATCAATTTACTAAAGATCCTAAATTATATTACTTAACCACAACTCTACAAGTCCTCTTATATCCGCCATCATTAGTCCTTACAGTTATTAACGCTGTTCCTCTTCCAACTGCAATAACATTTCCATTAGAATCTACTTTTGTAACCCTTAAATTACTTGATGCCCACTCCACTTTTTTATTTGTTGCATTAGTTGGAAGCACAGTTGCAACTAATTTGTATTTACTTCCCTTCTTTAATGTTAAAGAAGTTCTATTCAATTTAACTCCATTCACCTTTATAGGTTGTTTAACAGTTACTGTACATCTTGCAGTATATCCACCATCTTCTGTTTTTACTATTATATCTGCAGTTCCTGCTCCTACTGCTGTTACCCTTCCATACTTATCAACTACTGCAACTTTTGAGTTGCTACTACTCCAAGTTACTCCCTTATTTTTTGCATCCCTTGGTGTTATAGTTGCTGTTAAATTGAAGTTTTCTCCTTTATACACTGTTTTATTTGTTATATTTAATTTAACTCCGGTAACCTTAATTTCTGAATTTGTCATAAATTGAGCTTCTGCCAAAACACCGTCATATGAATAATAGTATGGTGTAACATATATTGTATAAAATGTTGAGCCCTTTAAACCTGTAATTGATGTATTTAATACACCATTATTTGTGTAGCTATCAGTATTTGCTAAAACTTCATATGTCTTTTCCAACTCCCAATTTAAATTGTAAGCCTCTATTTTAAACTTCGTAGCAAGATGATTTTTATCACTTATAATATTAAAATTAGCACCATCAGCAAATGTTGTTATATTTTCTATACTTGGTCTTAACTGTATTCTATCCTCAAATGTTAAAGAAGTTGTACTTACTTCAATTGTTTTTTTAATAAACAAATCGTTTTCACTACTTCCGCCCTCAAAGTATATTTTATAATTTTTATTTGGAAGCAGATTATCTAATTTAATTGGATAATCCTTTATATTGGTGCCACTAATGTTTAAATTAATTTGATTTACTATTTCATTAGTTTCAGCATCATAAGCATATATTTTAGCATAATCTAAACTTTTAGTACCTTCATAATATGCCATTAAATCAATGCTTTTATAATTAGTATTATTAACTAACAAATCAAATTTAGGTAGTTGTATAACGTTTTTATCTTCATCAGTTTGTTTATATGATAAAGTCCATCCAAATGTATAATTAGATAATGTACTGAAAAAATCTGCATCACCATAAGCACTAAACATATTTACATCATTATAATCGGATATTATGTGACTTTCCGAAGGAAAATCTTGTATAAATTCTAATAAATCAATCACTTTATCCCATTGTCCTGTTTCATTGTTATACTTAGGCAAAGGGTTAACAGTAGGATCCATAGGTATCCATCCAATATTTGGATAATACACCTCAACCCAAGCATGATAAGTATATGTCACATCATTTGGAGTACCATCTTTAGGCAAACCTCCATAATATCTAAAACCAATAACCATTCTTGCAGGTATCTTCTGAACTCTCAAAAGAGCAATTAAAAGTTCTGAATAATCTTCACATACACCTTTTAAATTATCAATTGCTGATTGTGCTCCTCTATTTCCATAAGCATAGTTATACTCCATTGAAAATTGAACCCATTCATATGCCTTTAAAATTTTATCATATACATTTTTTTCAGAGTCCAGCAATTCATGGCTTTTATCAATAATTGGTTGATAGCTCGTTTCGATTTTAGGTTCTTCGCTAATATATCTTTGATATTCACTAAAATTTGAATAATCAGGATTTATCTTTAGAACATTAATATCATAAAAATGTGGTGATGCAATTTCAATTTTTTGAACAATAGATAGTCGATATTTCTGGTTTGCTTGAATAACTGGAATTTTTACTCGTAAATTTCTATCACCAGTTTCCTCATCAACAAATATATAGTAATCCTGTATATCCTTATTAGCTAAATATACCTCTAATTCAAATTGATAAATTGAATTTATTTCATTTCCTATATCCACAATAACATTTACATTTTGAATTTGTTTATCAGATGTATTATAAAATTCTACATATGTCTCTAAATATCTTTCTTGTCTATTTCTAAGTTCATAATATGGATTAGATAATAACTTATGGTATTTTTCTATTCTATAACTTGAATATTCTACAGGAGTGAATTTCTTTCTGTTTTTTAATTCATTTTCAAGTTTACTTTTATCCTTTGTCTCTAAAATTCTAATTTCACTATTTGATGACGGCTGTTTTTTTACTGTAAGAACTTTTACAGTTTGGTCTGTGCTGTTATCTATAACATTTGCCAAAACACCATTAAAATTAACAAACAAAAGAATAAAAACAATAAAAATTGATACTATTCTCCTTTTATTTACCATTTTATTTCCTCCATCCACTCAAAAATAAAAAACCATCCCTAATTACATAAATCAACATTATTCCCTTCACCCCATCTCCACTCCTTAAATTTAATTTTATATACATATATTACCATAAGACAATATATAATAGAACAATTATTTCGTAGTTTTAAAAATTTTTCTTTTCCCTTTTAAACCTTTATTAGTTCAAAAATAATAAATAAGCAAAGCAGATAAAAAGCTTTGCTTATTTATTTATCTAATTATTTTAACTTGTTATTTATTTTATTTATTGTCTGAGGTCCTACCATTCCATCTACCTTTAATCCATTTGCTCTTTGGAAGGCATTTACTGCATCCCTTGTTGCTGTTCCATAATATGTTGTTGTTGTTGATTTATAATATCCAAGTCTCTTTAACGCCTCCTGCAGCATCTTTACATCTTCTCCTGTAGTTCCTAACTTCAGAGGCCTTTTGTATGTTAGCTGTAAACTTTTGTTTATAGGAGTTTGAATATTCATACTACCTCTACTTACATTTGAGGATTGACTACTTCTTTGCAACATACTATTTATTTTATTTATTGTCTGAGGTCCTACCATTCCATCTACCTTTAATCCATTTACCCTTTGAAAAGCCTTTACCGAATCCCTTGTTGCTATTCCATAATATGTTGTTGTTGTTGATTTATAAAATCCAAGTCTCTTTAACGCCTCCTGCAGCATCTTTACATCTTCTCCTGTAGTTCCTAACTTCAGAGGCCTTTTGTATGTTAGCTGTAAACTTTTGTTTATAGGAGTTTGAATATTCATACTACCTCTACTTACATTTGAGGATTGACTACTTCTTTGCAACATACTATTTATTTTATTTATTGTCTGAGGTCCTACCATTCCATCTACCTTTAATCCATTTACCCTTTGAAAAGCCTTTACCGAATCCCTTGTTGCTGTTCCATAATATGTTGTTGTTGTTGATTTATAATATCCAAGTCTCTTTAACGCCTCCTGCAGCATCTTTACATCTTCTCCTGTAGTTCCTAACTTCAGAGGCCTTTTATATACTAATACTAATGGTTCCCTCTCAACAGTAAACTTTATCTCTTTTTCATCATCAAAATCATTTCTGCTTGTTTTATCCTTAACCCTAACCTTCAATACATATTCACCTATTACAGTCGGTGTAAATGAAAAAGTTTTACTTTCTTGATTTCTACTACTCAACACTTTTCCATCCTTTAATACTTCAAAATAATATATTTTCCCCTTTGAAGTACCATTAATAGCATCTACATTAAATGTAGCCGTTTTGTTTTCATATATTTTTTGTACTGTAGATGATATGCTATTTATCTTTGGTACATCATACACCTTAAAATTAATAGAAGTATTAATACTTGACTCTTCCTCTAAATCATTTTGTTTTATATCGATCAATACTTTATAGTTTCCAACAGTTTTTGGTGTAAAGGTAAATACTTCACTATCTGAGTTTTCAAATTTAGCTACCTCTTCTGTATTATTTTGAACTATATATGAATACTTGTTGTTTGTATTATAGGTATTTACCTTTATATTTACAGGTTGTCCAACTAAAACTTCACTGTAATCAATCTCTACAGATTTTAAAACAGCATCCATATTCACTATATTTGTTTTTGGATAATAGAAGGCTAATATGTCTCTATAACTCTGTCCTGCATTTGCTCTGTTTATTGCTCCATATTGGCTCATTCCTACTCCATGGCCATATCCCTTACCCGAAAACTTATATATGTCATTCTCTTGATCATAACTAATATAGTATAATGAACTCAACAATGGGCTATCCACTGTTTTACCGTCAACTTTTTTATTTAAAAAGCTTCTTGATGTAGTCTTGTCCAACTTTTTTGTATATACAACTCTAAAATCTACTACATTACCATTGCTATCCTTAATTATATCTATTCTATCAAATTTATCATTTGATTTGAGAACACCTTTATTTCTTAATATAGAATCAATTTCTGATGCCTTTAATTTTTTTGTACTGTTTTTGTATATAAAATTATACACGTCCTCATTATTTTGTTTTTCAATATTTATATCAACTAAATCATCTGATGTATCTTGCAATCCACTATCTTTTAATACCACATAGCATTCTAAAACCAATGCTTTTATTCTTTCACTTTCAAATCTTTCTACTAATTCGTTTTCTATGAATATTTTGTTAAATTTATGATTCTGCAACAATAGACCATTTGATAACATCCTCTGTTCAATATCATCACTTTTAAATGTTTTAACCCAAGTAAATTTTTTTAAATTTGTAGCAACATTAGGATCATCAAACTCATCATACCTTGATAACAGATATGGCAAATCACTTGTCCATACATTCACACTCTTTTCAGTGTACCCTCCATTACTTGCAGAAAAATATGTGCTAACTAAGCTTCCGTTATATGTTATAACCTCTCCCTTTGTTTCTCTTATTGCCTTTTCAATATTTTCCTTATGGGGAAGTTCATATTTACCTAATGGAAGTCCCCTATATACCTGAGAAGACTCGCTGTCATATAAATCAAAACTGCTTTTAGGTTTAATATTATTTAAAGCATATGTTCTTGCTGCTACTGCCTGTGCCTTATAAGCCTCAAGCGGAACTCCAAAACCAATTTCATAAGGTACAACACCAACAAGATATTTTTCTATTTCTATTTTATTTATAGGAACGATGTTTGTCCCACTTATAAAAAATCTAAAATCTCCTAAATATGTTCTTGTAGCTATACTGCATATAGTTACACTTGATTCTTCTAAAATAGGCTCAAGTTCAACTATGCTTGTACTATTTTGATATATAAACTTATATTTATTGTCCTTATCATCTTTTAAATACTTACTATATGCTATTTTACCATTTTGCAGTTCTAACTTAATCTGTGAATTCTGTGGCAGTATCTCTTTAAATGCTTCTACTTCCTGACCAGCAGAATTTACATTCTTTAGCTTTAATACATAATCTCCATTTAATGTTAGCTGCATCTGATTAGACTTCATAGTGTCTAAATATACTCTAAGTTTTGTGTAATAAAGTTCTGGAGATACTGCAGCAAAGACTAAAGCATTGTTTAATAAAAAAGTAAGTAAAATAAAAATAGAAATTAATTTTTTTTGCATTTATCAACCCCCCTTTAAAGCTATTCTACATTATAAAGGTTAAAAATTCAACAAAATTTAGCCAATTTCAGAGATTTCGCATCTAATTTCCAGTAAAGCTTTTTTCTTTATAGGAAATTAGATTTTTTCTATTTTATTGAAATTTTGGAAGGGAAAAAGGCCGTAGGCCATGTATATAGATACACCTTCCCCCTCCCCATCATAATGAAAAGCTGTATTTCCAATTTTATTATCGACTATGCGGTGTTAAAAATTGGATTAATCCAATTCATAATTATCAACATTTCATCTTTCAAATCTTCTATTATATTTATCTGCAAAAGCCTTTTTTCTCTGAATCCTCGAATGTTTCTAAAAAAGTATAATTGGGTTAAGTTAAAGGCTATTATCATGAATCCAACTATAGCCTCTAT
>NZ_FQVG01000004.1 GCF_900129265.1 Caloramator proteoclasticus DSM 10124
ATGAGTAAATTCTTTAAGCAATAACAATCCTGTATCAGAAGATAAGTCACCACCATCAAAATTTAATCGTATTTTACTATTGCTTTCTAAACAAATATCATATAAACTAAACATTGAGAACCCTCCCTTTGTTTGGTATTTGTTTAGCAACTATATTATAACAAATTTGGGCCCTCTTTTTCATGTTTTTATTTCACTTTTTAAGTGAAATGCAGTTTAGTAAAAAATTAAGTTAATATGGGCTATAGAACTCTTTTAAATAAATTCCATGAATAATTCAGGTTAATTTATAATTTTATTTTTGTTTTTTTATTGATGCTATTTATTTATATACTATTAAAGGGGTTTCGTTCTTTTATACAATTAAAGCCTGATGGTGATGCCAGACTTGTAATGTATAATTTTGATAAAAAAGATAGTAAAATATTTTTAATAAGGTTATTAATAAATAGGGCTTTTTTTCCGATAATAAAATGAAGGAATTTATAAAAAAATGTAGAATAAAATAAGTATAATATATATACAAAGGGGTACTGCAAATGAATGAATTAGTTAAAGATTTTATTAATGAAATTGCATTAACTAAATCTTTAAGTCGAAATACAATTGAAAGCTATAGTAGAGATTTACAACAATTTTTAGAATATCTAAAAAATGAAAATTTAGATTATAGAAAAGTAAAGAGAACTAATATTATTGCTTATATATTATACCTTCAAAAGGAAGGAAAAGCTACATCATCCATTTTAAGAAGTTTGGCAACTCTTCGTGCCTTCTATAAGCAAAATATAGTTAAGGGATTAATCGAACAAGATCCTACAATTGATATCGAAGCTCCAAAGGTTGAAAAAAAGTTCCCTGAGATATTAACTATTGATGAGGTTGAAACACTTCTTGCAATGCCAAATGAAGGAGAACCAAAAGGAGCAAGAGATAAGGCAATGCTTGAGATTTTGTATGCAACTGGTATTAGGGTAACAGAATTAATAAATCTAAATATAGATGATGTAAATTTGCTTTTAGGATATGTAAAATGCAACGGTTCAAAAGAAAGGATTGTTCCAATAGGAAAGCTTGCAATAGAAGCATTAACAAATTATGTGGAAAAATATAGATATACATTCTTAAAAAATGAAGAAGAGTGTGCTTTGTTTTTGAATCATAGAGGAGAAAGGCTAACAAGACAAGGATTTTGGAAAGTAATAAAGTATTATGCCAAATTGGCAAATATACAAAAAGAAATAACCCCCCATACCTTAAGACATTCATTTGCAGCACATTTAATAGAGAATGGAGCAGATTTACGTTCGGTTCAGCAAATGTTAGGACATTCTGATATATCAACTACTCAAATCTATGCAGAATTATTAAAAAACAAAATTAGTGATGTTTATAAGAAGTCTCATCCAAGGGCATAAACGATATAAAATTCTCTAAAAGATAAAAAAACAATCTTTTAGAGAATTTTATTTTTAATTTTTAAAGATTTAGTTAACTTAATAGTTTAAAGTCTTTTCTTTTTTGAAAAAATAAGATATAATAAAAATCCCAAGATTATTAAGAAAATTATTAAAACAAGAGGTGATTTTATGGTTAATAGGGTTACATTAATAGTACTTGATAGTGTAGGAATTGGGGAGTTACCAGATGCACACGAATATAATGACCAAGGAAGCAATACTCTTGGTAATATAGCAAAGGAGATTAAAAACTTTGAGCTTCCTAATTTGCAAAGACTTGGTTTGGGGTATATAGAAGGGGTAAATGAATATAAAAAAGTAGATAATGTAATTGGTTCATATGGTAGATCACTTGAGATGTCAAAGGGTAAAGATACAACTACAGGCCATTGGGAAATATCAGGACTCATTTTAGAAAAGGCATTCCCAACATATCCAAATGGATTTCCTAAAGAGTTAATTGAGGAATTTGAAAGCAAAATAGGTAGAAAAGTCATAGGAAATAAACCTGCATCGGGAACAGCTATTATTGAAGAATTAGGAGATGAACACGTAAGAACGGGATATCCAATTGTTTATACTTCAGCAGATAGTGTTTTTCAAATTGCTGCACACGAAGAAATAATTCCATTAGAAGAGCTTTATAAAATGTGCCAAATAGCAAGAGATATGCTAAAGGACGAACATGGAGTTGGTAGAGTAATTGCAAGACCATTTGTGGGAACAAGTGGAAGCTATAAAAGAACTCCAAACAGAAGAGATTTTTCAATGAAGCCATTTAAAAAGACATTGCTAAATTATATTGCAGAAAATGGTATGGATGTTTGTGCTGTTGGTAAGATAGAAGATATTTTCGGAGGATATGGTATTACAAAGGCTGTACATACAAAAAATAATATGGATGGAGTAGATAAAACAATTGAATATCTTAAGGAAAATACAAGAGGGTTAATATTTACAAATTTAGTTGATTTTGATATGGTGTACGGACATAGAAATGATGTTGAAGGATATGCAAGAGCATTAAAGGAATTTGATGATAGAATACCAGAAATCATTAATAATTTAAGGGATGATGATATTCTTATTATAACAGCTGACCATGGATGTGATCCAACAACACCAAGTACTGACCACTCCCGTGAGTACATACCAATTTTCGTTTATGGAAAAAATATTAAACCGGGAGTGAATATTGGTACAAGAAAGTCCTTTGCTGATATTGGTAAAACAATTGCAGAATTATTAAATATAGAAACTGATATTGCAGGAGAAAGCTTTGCAAAGGAAATCTTAAAATAACAGGAGGGCATATACAATGAATTATATGGAGAAGTTAAATGCAGCATGTCAATATATTAAAGATAAGATAAAGGAAGAACCTAAAGTAGCGATTATATTAGGTTCAGGTCTTGGTAGTTTAGCTGATGAAGTTAAAAATAGAGTTGAATTAAACTATAATGAAATACCAAACTTCCCAGTATCAACAGTTGAAGGTCATGCAGGAAAATTTATATATGGTGAATTGAACGATAATAAGGTTATTATGATGCAGGGAAGATTCCATTTCTATGAAGGGTATGATATGCATACAGTAACTTTCCCAATAAGAGTTTTAAAATTATTGGGTGTAGAAAAGTTAATAGTTACTAATGCTGCTGGTGGTGTTAATACTAATTTTAAACCTGGAGATTTAATGATAATAAATGACCATATTAACTTTTCAGGTACAAATCCTCTTATAGGAGCAAATTTAAATGAATTTGGACCAAGATTCCCAGATATGTCAAATGCTTATTGTAAAGAATTAATTAATACTGCAAAGGATGTGGCAAAGGAATTAGGAATAGAATTAAAAGAAGGTGTTTATTTTATGATGACTGGTCCATCCTATGAAACACCAGCAGAAATTAGAATGATTAGAATTTTAGGTGGAGATGCAGTTGGTATGTCAACTGTCCCTGAAGTAATTGTTGCAAATCACAGTGGTATGAAGGTTTTAGGTATTTCCTGCATTACAAATATGGCTGCTGGAATATTAGAAGTTCCATTAAGTCACGAAGAAGTTATTGAAACATCCAACTTAGTTAAGGATAAATTTAAAAATTTAGTAAGCGGAATTGTAACAAGAATGTAAAGGGGGAATACATATGAGAATGTATGATATAATTCTTAAAAAGAGAAATGGCGAAGAATTGACAAAAGAAGAAATAGACTTTTTTGTTGATGGGTATACAAAAGGAGAAATACCAGATTATCAGGTTTCTGCACTATTAATGGCAATATTTTTTAATAAAATGACAAAGAGAGAAACTGCGGACTTAACAATGGCAATGGTTAATTCAGGAGAAACTATAGATTTGTCAGAGATACAAGGAATAAAAGTAGATAAACATAGTACAGGTGGTGTTGGAGATAAGACTACTCTTGTACTTGCTCCAATGGTGGCAGCCTGTGGAGTTCCAGTTGCCAAAATGTCAGGAAGAGGCTTAGGACATACAGGAGGTACAATAGATAAATTAGAATCTATAAAGGGCTTCTCTGTTGAAATGACAAAAAAACAATTTATAGAAAATGTGAATAGAATTAAGATGGCAGTAGGAGGACAAACAGCTGATTTAGCTCCAGCTGATAAAAAGTTATATGCTCTAAGAGATGTTACTGCAACTGTTGATAATGTTTCATTAATTGCATCAAGTATAATGAGTAAAAAGATAGCAGCAGGTGCAGATGCGATTGTTCTTGATGTTAAAACAGGTACTGGTGCATTTATGAAAACATTAGACGATTCCTTTGAACTTGCTCAAGAAATGGTGGATATAGGTACTAATGTAGGTAGAAATACTATAGCAGTTATTTCAGATATGGACCAACCATTAGGATATGCTGTTGGTAATGCTTTAGAAGTGAAAGAGGCAGTTGAAACACTTAAAGGGAAAGGACCAGAGGATCTATTAGAACTATGTATTGTTTTAGGAACTCAAATGCTACTTCTTGCAGGTAGAGCAAATACTGAAGAGGAAGCAAGAAAAATGTTACAGGAAACAATAACATCAGGATCTGCTTACGAAAAGTTTAAGGAGTTTGTAAAGGCACAGGGTGGAGATGTTTCAGTAATTGAAGATTTAGAACTTCTACCAAAGGCACAACATATTATAGAAGTTAAGGCAGATAGAGAAGGTTATATTACAAAAATTATAGCTGACCAAATAGGTATATCTGCATTAATATTAGGTGCAGGTAGAGAGACTAAGGAGAGTCCAATAGATCCTGCAGTTGGTATAATAATCAAAGAAAAGGTTGGAAGCTATGTAAAAAAAGGAGATGTAATAGCATATCTATATGCTAATGATTTAAATAAAGCAAAGATATCAGAACAAAAATTATTAGAGGCATATCATATAGAGGAACAAAAATTAGAAGAAAGACCATTGATTTTTGGTATTGTTACAAAGGATGGAATAAAGAGATTTTAATTTTTAAGCGGCATTAACTTAAATTAGTTAATGTCGCTTTTCTTTTTTGTTATTTGTTTTTATTAATACATTTTGAAAAACAGGGAAAACTAACAATAAATAAAAATCTTTAGGGAGGGAAATAAAAATGAATAAAAGATTAAACGTAATTTTCCTTACTATACTACTTGTTTTTATGTTTACATATCAAGTAAAGGCGGAAGTAAAGGTTGAACCAAATTTGAACTGTAGGTCAGCAATATTAGTAGAATTTACAACAGGTAAGATACTGTATGAATACAAATCCCACGAAAAACTTGCACCTGCAAGTGTCACTAAAATAATGACTATGCTTCTTGTTATGGAAGCTATAGATAGTGGTAAAATAAAGCTATCTGATAAAGTTGTTGTTAGCGAAAATGCTAAAAGATTAGGTGGTAGTACTATGTATCTTGAGACTGGCGAAGTTAGAACTGTTGAGGAACTTTTAAAGGGAGCAGCAGTAGAATCAGCTAATGATGCTTGTGTTGCTTTAGCAGAATTTTTATGTGGAACAGAAGAAGAATTTGTAAAAAAGATGAACGAAAGGGCAAAAGCATTAGGAATGAATAATACACACTTTGTTAACTGCTATGGTTTTTATGATCCTAATCACTATACATCAGCCTATGATATAGCCATTATGTCAAGGGAATTATTAAAGCATTCCAAGATATTAGATTATACAACTATTTGGATGGAGACAATAACTGAAGGTAGAAAAACACCTTTTACACTTGTAAATAGGAATAAGATGTTAAAGGCATATAAAGGTTGTGACGGATTAAAAACAGGCTATACAAAGGAAGCTATGTATTGTATTTCAGCAACAGCTAAAAGAGGAAACGTTAGATTGATATCTGTTATTATGGGGGCTCCAAGTGCAAAAGAAAGAAATGCAATGGCAGCACAATTGCTTGATGTTGGATTTGCAAAATATGATAGTTTTGATGTAGTTAAAAAGGGTGAAGTGGTAGGTGAAGTTAGTATTCCTAAAGCAAAGCCTGAAAGTGTAAAGGTTGTTGCAAAGGATAACTTGAATGTTGTTGTTGAAAAGGGTAATAAACCGAATATTCAAAAGAAAATAGAAATTTTTAAGGATTTAAGATTACCAATTAATAAAGGTGAGACAGTTGGTGTAATAAAGGCGGTAGATGGTGATAATGTTTATGGTCAAGTAGAAGCTATAGTAGATTGTAAGATAGAAAAGATGAAGTTTATAGATACCTTAAATAGAGTATTTAAGAGTTTCTTAAACGCTAATTGAGGAGTTGAATTATCAACTCCTTCAGATTGTTGACAAATCCACTTGTAAGCTAAAGTATAGAAAAGCCCCATGAAAGGATTTCAATAGGCTCTTTCATGAGCTTTAGCAATTATTGCTTTTCGGCTTTGAAAAAGTCCGTAATTCGGCACAGGACGTGCCGAGCCGAGCGGCCATCAGGACGATGGCATCGCGAGGGTAGGACTTTTTCAAACAAAGAAAAGCTTAGAATTGCTTAGCGAAATGAATCGATGCCCAAGAAATCCTTCATGGGGCTAATCAATATATAACTTTTTCAACAGCCAGGAGGAGTTGAATTATCAACTTCTTTTTGTTTAAATATATTTTTTATGTTATACTATTTAAGGTGGGTGGTATAAATGTATGATAATGTAGTAAGAAAAATTATAGAAATATTAAAAGAATATAAAATAGAGTTCTATTTAGTTGGAGGTGCTGTTAGAGATTTAATAATTGGTATAGATCCAATTGATTATGATTTCGTAGCACAGGTAGATAGAAAAAAACATTTAGAAATAAGTCGAAATATTTCCAAAAAATTAAATTGTGAATTTATCTATAATAAACATTACTGCACCTCAAAGTTTATTATAGATGGAGAGGACATTGATTTTGTAATGGCAAGGCAGGAAACATATGATGGAATAGCTTCAACTCCATTGGTAAAAGAAGGTACATTATATGAAGATTTAAAAAGAAGGGATTTTACTATAAATACAATTGCCTATGATATTTTGAATGATAAATTTATTGATTATTTTAACGGGATAAATGATATAAAAAATAAAAAAATTGTAGTTTTGCATTCAAAAAGTTTTAGAGATGATCCAACTCGTTTTTTTAGAGGAATAAAATATGCAAGTAGATTAAATTTCAATTTTTGTAATTATACATACGATTTGATGAGAGAATGTGTAGAAAATAAATATTTTGATTACTTACCTATAAGTAGAATTAGAAGGGAGATTGATGATTTACTAAAAATAGATGATTATAAAGTTGTTATTACGCTATTTATTTATTTTGATTTTTTTAATGAGTATTTTAACTCCTCAATTGATATAAACATACCTATAGGTAATTTTAAACTACTTGAATCTGAAGAAAAATATATATGTTTATTCTTTAAAAATAATGAAGAGACATTAGAGATAATAAAAAATAGATTGAGTTTATCAAAAAATTTCATTCAAAAATGTTTGAAATTAAGAGAATTAAATGGTATTCTAAAGTATGATGATTATGATATATATAGATATTTAGTATTAAATAAAAAGCAATTTAATAGTGCATTACTCTTAAATTGCTTTAGGGATAAAAGAATTGAGAACTTTATTAAAAATATAAATTATAAGATAGACAATGATAAGATATTAAATGTAAATCCAAGGGATAGAAGTGATTATATTGTAAATGCTACAGTACAACATTTAATTGATTTAGGAGGTAAAAATGTTTAATCGTTCTTTAAGTGAATTAATATTTGTAAGTATAGCTGTTATTGTATCATTAACTATTCACGAGTATTCACACGCTTTAGCAGCCACTTTGCTTGGGGATGACACACCAAAGGCATATGATAGGTTAACTTTAAATCCTTTTTCACATATAGATATAGCAGGTTTGATTGCACTTTTAATAGTTCGATTTGGATGGGCAAAACCTGTACCTGTTAATCCCTACAACTTTAAAAATAAAAGAATAGGTATAATAATAACATCTTTGGCGGGACCATTATCAAATATAATTCTTGCATTTTTTTCTATTGTGATTTTATTTAAAGTGAATTTTACACAGGAGACACTTGGAGTTGCTGAATTTTTAAAAATATTATTTTTTATAAATACAGGACTTGCTGTTTTTAACATTCTACCAATTCCACCTTTAGATGGATCAAAGATATTTGCAGAATTATTTAGGGGTAAGGTAGCTTATTATATCTATTCTATGGAGAGGTATTCAACAGTTGTATTGCTTATGTTGCTTTGGTTCACTCCGTTTAGGAATCTATTAGTATTTATTAATCAAAAATTAGGTATTTTACTAATAAGATTAGCAGAAATTTTAATTTAAGGTGAGGTTAAATGTCAATAAATATTAAAATAGAAGCATTTGAAGGGCCATTAGATCTACTATTACATCTTATAAAAAAGGCAGAGGTAGATATATACGATATACCTATAGCAGAAATAACAGAGCAGTATATTCAATATTTAAAAACAATGGAGGAGCTAAATTTAGATATAGCAAGTGAATTTTTGGTTATGGCAGCAACATTACTTGAGATTAAGTCAAAGATGCTCTTGCCAAGAAAAAAAACACAGGAGGATGAACAGGTTGAAGAGGATCCAAGAAAAGAGATAGTTGAAAAACTTATAGAGTATAAAAAATATAAAGAGTTTGCAGAACAGTTAAAAATGATTGAGGAACAAAGTTCAATTTATTTTAAGCCACCAGAAATAATTGATGATATTGAGAGTAAGGATGTATTTTTCAAAAATATAACCTTAGAAAATTTAATGTTTGCATTTAAAAAAGTAATTGAAGCATATGAAAGAAGAACAAATAAAAAAAATCTGATAGATGAAAATATAAGCCATGATGAATATAGAATTGAGGATAAGATGAATTATATTATAGGATTAGTTGAAGTGTATAAAAGAATTAGGTTTACGCGTTTTTTTGAGGAAGCAAAATGTAAAATTGAACTTATTGTAACATTTCTTGCTATGCTTGAACTTATAAAAATAAGAAAAATAAGAGTATATCAAAGTGGAAATTTTGAAGATATATATATAGAAGGGCAGGAGGAAGAATGGCAGAATCAGATTTTTTAAAGAAATTTGGACTATCTGAGAATACTGAAAGAATAAAAGGTATTATTGAGTCAATCCTCTTTGCAGTTGGAGATGGAGTTGATATTAAAGAGTTATCTTCAATTATTGATATTGACTTAAAAGAGTTAAAAAGCATATTAAAGGATTTATCTTTAGAATATGAAAAAGATAATAGAGGGCTAATGCTAATTGAATACAATAATAAAATTCAATTGGCAACAAAACCTGAGTATTCAACATATATTAAGAAGATTTTAAAGCCAGAATCTAAGCAAAATTTATCACAAGCAGCAATTGAAACATTGGCAATAATTGCATACAAACAGCCTATAACTAAGGTAGAAATAGATGAAATTAGAGGTGTAAGAAGTGATAGGGCAATAAGCACTCTTCTTGAAAGGGGACTTATCAAAGAGAGTGGAAGGCTTGATACAACAGGTAGACCAATACTTTATTGTACAACAGATGAGTTTTTAAAGTATTTTGGTTTTAAAAATATTAATGAATTACCTGAGCTAATTGAATTAAAATTGGAAAATGAGGAAGAATAATATTAGATTATTCTTCCTCATTTTTTAATTTAGGTGGTTTACTATGAAATATGTTATATTGTTAATTTTTATATTATTATTGTTTATGCCTATAAATATATCAATAATTTATGATGAAAAAAGTTTTTTTATTAAAATTTACAATTTCAAAGTAATAAATTTATTTAAAAAAAAGAAAACTAATAAAGTAAAAGAAAAACCTAAAATAAAGTTTAATTATAGATTTGCTTCTCATTACATTAGACCAACAATCAATAACATAAATTATCTTTTAAAAAGAATAAATTTAAGACTAAACTACAATCTAAAAGTTTCAAGTAGTGATGCATTTTATGCTGCAATGATTTTTGGAGTTTTAAATTCCGTTTTACCTGTTTTATTTGCATATTTATCTAATAATTATAAGTTTTATCATAGTGGAAGTATTTATTGTGATTTCAATTCAACAAAACCAAAACTTGAGTTTAAACTTTCTATAAGTTTTAATTTAATGATAATAATAATATTTTTAATAAAATCATTTATAATCTTAATAAAAATTTACAAGGGTGGTGTTTTATATGGCAGAGCATCCAATAGAAGGATTGATGAGAACTACAATGGATAATTTAAAAAAGATGATCGATGTCAACACAATTGTTGGTGAACCAGTAGAAACAAAGGATGGAAAAGTTATTATACCAATTTCTAAAGTATCAATGGGATTTGTATCGGGTGGAAGTGAATTTAAACAATCAGACTCAGACAAAAATAATTCTTCGTATCCCTTTGGAGGAGGAAGTGGAGCAGGAGTTTCAGTACAACCAATTGCTTTTTTAGTTGTTGGAGAAGATGTTAGACTATTACCTGCAACTGAAATGAACTATGTTGAAAGAATACTTGACAACGTTCCTGAACTTTTAAAGGATTTAATAAAAAATTTTAAAAAGAAAAAAGAAAATAAGGAAGATGAAAATTTTAATCCATCATAAGAGCAATTAACAATTGCGCTTATATAGGAGTGTTCAAAATGAAAAGATACTTAAACATATTATTATTAATACTGATATTTATACTCTCGTCAAGTTTAAAAATGCATTCAGTTCCTACAAGTAAAAAAATAACATTAAATTCCTATGCTGCTGTTGTAATAGATCAGAATTCAGGTAGAATTTTATACAGTAAAAACAGTGATATAAGACTTCCTATGGCAAGTACAACAAAAATAATGACTACTATAGTTGCATTAGAAAAGGGTAATTTAAATGATAAGGTAATAATAAGTAAAAAAGCAGCTTCAATAGGAGGTTCAAATGTTGGGCTTATTGCTGGTGAAAAAATTTCGTTAGAAGAGTTATTATATGGATTGATGTTGCGTTCAGGTAATGATGCAGCTATTGCTATAGCAGAACACATAGGTGGAAATGTAGATAATTTTTTAAAGATGATGAATGAAAAGGCAATTGAAATTGGTGCATTTAATACATCCTTTAAAACACCTCATGGACTTGACGCTGATGGCCATTATACAACGGCTGAAGATTTAGCTAAAATTACAGCGTATGCTATGAAAAATGAAATTTTTAATAAAATAGTTTCAACAAAAGAGATATCTTCAGGTATTAGTGGTAAATTTAATAGAAGTTACTCTAATATAAATAAATTCTTATATAGAGTTGAAAATGCCGATGGAGTTAAGACAGGTTATACAGGTGGTGCGGGGAAGTGTTTAGTTGCATCAGTGAGGCACGATTATGGTAGATATATTTGTGTTGTTTTAAATAGTTCCGATAGATGGAAGGATGCAGAGGAACTTGTGAAATATGCAAAAGAAAATTATAAATTTATAAAGCTTTATAATAAAGGTGATGAAATAAAAAGTCTAAGAGTATTTGGAGGAAAATCAAGATATATAATATCCTTAACCGAAAATGATGTTTTTATTCCGATAAAATCCGAAGAGGCCCAATATATTAGAACAGAGGCATTTGTTCCTTCTGTAATCTTCTCACCTATAAAAAAGGGTGATGTTTTAGGTAATTTAGTTATCTATTATGACGGAAATATAATTGCTAAATATCCTGTAGTTAGTGATAGAGATGTTGACAGGAAAAATTTAATAAATACAATAACTGATACCTTTAAAAGTATAACAATTAAATAATTATATGCGGGGCTACCTATATTTAGGTAGCCTTTTTGTAACAATTTTTTATAAACTGAATAATCTATAAAAGAAGGGGGGGTTTTGGTGTATAGATTTGTTGAGTGCATAGACGCAGGCTCTGATTTTTGTCCTTGCCATTTAGCAGAAAAGGGAGAATGTATAATCTGTAGCCAACTTCAAAACAAGATTTTCTGTGATTGTTTATATTGGAAAGGAACTTGCATATATCAAGAACTAATTAACAATGGGAACAAAGCCAAAAAAAATAGAGAATATAAAAAATACAATATAGTATCTGTTAAAAAAATAAGAGATGATTTATATTTGTTTGAAGTAAAAGTCACAAATTATTTGGTTAGAGAGTTGGACAATTTTGGAGCATTTGTTTTTATTAAGAAACCTCAAAATCCAGATTATTTTGGCACTCCTATTTCAATTATGGATGTTGATTATGAAAAATCTACTATAACTATGCTAATAAAAGTACACGGGGTAAAGACTAAGGATATAGCAGAGTGTAGTGAAAATATTATGATAAAGGGACCATATTGGAATGGAATACAGGGACAAAGATTTTTAAGAAATCTAAAAAATACAAATGTATTGATTTTAGGTCGTGGAGTTGCAGCGTCTCCAGGTGTACTAGCTACAAGAAGACTAAAACTATATGATAACAATATATTTGCTCTACTTGATAAGGGAAGAAGCCAAGAGAATGCGTGTACTTCGTATTATAAAAAGTATGGAGCAAATGTTGAAAATTTAAATATTGTCAACTATAAAACAAATTATTTAACAGATGATTTTATAGATAAAATTGATAAAATTTTAAGCTCAAATAAGATACCAGTGATATTAGTTGCTGGAGATGATGATTTTAATAGATTACTAATTAATTATATATATAAATTAAATAATAAAATATATTTTGCCAGTGTTAATAACCATATTATGTGCTGTGGAGAAGGTGTATGTGGAAGTTGTCAAATAAAATTATCAGAAAAGTATATACGTTCCTGCAAGCAACAATACAATCCGATTGAATATTATTTAATGGAGGATGGTAATAAATGAGGGTTGTTGTAGTTGGTGGTGGTTGGGCCGGCTGTGCTGCTGCGTTACAAGCAAAAAAATGTGGAGCAGATGTTATTTTAATAGAAAGAACTGATATGCTTTTAGGGTTAGGTAATGTTGGTGGAATAATGAGAAACAATGGAAGATTTACTGCTGCAGAAGAACTAATTGCTTTAGGAGCAGATGATTTGTTTAAAATAATTGAGAGGTGCACAAGACATAAAAATATAGATTTTCCAGGACATAAACACGCAGATTTATATGATGTAACGATTATAGAGGCAAATATAAGACGATATCTTTTAAGTTCAGGTATCGAAATAAAATTTGAAACAAGAGCAGTGGATGTAGATGTTGAAAAGAATCATATCAACGCAATTTATCTTCAGGATGGGCAGAGTATTGAAGGAGATGTATATATTGAAACAACAGGTTCAACAGGCCCTATGGGTAACTGTATAAGATATGGCAAAGGATGTTCTATGTGTATATTAAGATGCCCAGCATATGGGCCAAGAGTTAGTTTAAGTCAAAGAGCAGGAGTAGAAGATATACTTGCAATGAGAGATGATGGTATCTTTGGAGCAATGAGTGGTTCTTGCAAACTTGATAAAAATTCTCTATCAGAGGAAATAAGATCAGAATTAGATGCTAAAGGTGTATATATTACAGATGTACCAAAGGAGGATATACATCCAGAAAAATTGAAAATGAAGGTATGTCAGCAATATGCTCTTAAAGAATTCGCAGAAAAGGTTATTTTATTGGATACTGGACACGCAAAGCTTATGACGAGTTATTATCCGTTGGAAAATTTAAGAAAGTTAAAGGGTTTTGAAAATGTAAGATTTATTGACCCGTATGCAGGAGGAAGAGCAAACTCTATAAGATATCTATCAATGGCACCAAGGGATAATACAATGAAGGTAGTAGGACTTGATAACCTTTTTGTTGGTGGAGAAAAGAGTGGGTTATTTGTGGGACACACAGAAGCAATAGTAACAGGAACCTTAGCAGGATATAATGCTGTAAGAAGTGTACTTGGATTGAAATGCATAGAATTACCATCATCATTAGCAGTTGGAGATATAATTAAATATGAAAACGAAGGTAAGAAAAATAAAAAAGGACTTACTAAAAGATATACTTTTGCAGGTTCGGAATATTTTGAAAGAATGAAGAGTTTAGGATTATATATAACAGATGTTGAAGAAATAAAACAAAAGGTAAGTAAGCTAATGATTGATGGAATATTTAAAGAAAAGCTTATTTAGGGGCAAATGATGCCCCTTTGTCTTTTGCAATAATCCATATATATGTTTGCAGCAACTAATGTATCATCGTATGCTCTATGGCTTTTCAAATTTAACCCATAGAAGTTTTTTATTGTTTCTAATTTATGATTTGGAAGTTGTGGGTATATTTTTTTTGCTATTTTTACAGTATCTATAAAAATATTATTTATAATATCTTTATTATACAAGTAAAAAGAAGAATATTTAATGAATTTACCATCAAAACCTGCATTATGTGCAACTATGGGTAGATCTTCAATAAATTTTATAAATTTAGGAAATACTTGATCTATAGTAGGTTTTGTTTTGACCATATCATTAGAAATACCATTAATTGAAGTTATATAACTTGGTATTTCTATTTTAGGATTAATTAGTGTATGAAAGGAATCAATTATATTATAATTATCATATTTTATTGCTGCTATTTCTACTATTTTATCACTTTCTGGATGAAGTCCAGTTGTTTCTAAATCCAATGCTACAAAAGATTTGTATACTTTTTCAGAATAAATTATTTTTTTTATTGACATTTTTTCAGCTCCTTTTAAAAGATTACAAGATATTATAACATTTTTAGGAAGTAAATAATAGATATTTTATTATGTAAATAAATATGTAATTAGTTATTTATGGCTACTATGTTGTTTTAAACATCTTTTATTATTATAATTAATAACAAGAAGGGAGTGTAAAGATGAAGGAGAGAATTCAAAAGTATATAGCAAGATGTGGTATAGCTTCAAGAAGGAAGGCTGAGGAATTAGTATTACAAGGTAAAGTAAAGGTCAACGGTAAAGTAATAAAAGAAATTGTAACTGTAGATACTGAATTTGATGTTATAGAAGTAAATGGTAAAGTAGTAAAGCCAGAAGAAAATAAAGTTTATATTATGCTGAATAAACCAACTGGTTACATAACATCAGCTAAAGACCAATTTGGTAGAAAAACAGTAGTAGATTTAGTTGATGTAAAAGAAAGAATATTTCCAGTAGGTAGATTAGATTATGACACATCTGGACTACTTATATTAACTAATGATGGTGAAGTTGCAAACAAATTAATGCATCCTTCAAAGGAGATAGACAAGGTATATATAGCAGAAGTTGAAGGAGTACCAACAAGGGAAGAGATGGAAAGATTTAAAAGGGGATTAAAGATAGAGGATTATATAACTGCACCAGCAAAAATTAAATTACTAAAGATAAGGGATAAAACAAGTATTGTTGAAGTAATAATACACGAGGGTAGAAATAGACAGGTTAGAAAAATGTGTAGTGCCATAGGACATAAGGTATTGAAGTTAAAGAGGGTTAGAATTGGTAGTTTAGAATTAGGAAATTTAAAAGAGGGTGAATGGAGATATTTAAATAGTGATGAAATAGAATATTTAAAATCATTATAGTGAGGGGATTATATGTTATATCTACAGTTATTTGAAAGAATGTCAATTATAGCTTTGGCAGCTTATGTCTTTTCTCAAACAATTATGTTTAAAAAACTTTTTACAAGAAAAATGATGAGTTTTGAAAAATTTATGTTGGTAACATTTTTTTCTATATTATCAATTTTAGGTACATATTTAGGTGTTAAGGTTCAAGGGGGAGCAATTGCAAATATAAGACCTATAGGTGCAATAGTTGCAGGACTTATAGGCGGCCCACTTGTAGGTATTATTGTAGGTGCTATTGCAGGATTACATAGGTATACATTAGGTGGATTCACAGCCTTATCTTGTGCCTTTTCAACTGTTGCAGAAGGATTAGTTGGTGGTATATTTAAATCCTATATTAAAAAAGGTAAGAGTGACATTATAATAAGTTTCATTGCAGGAATAATAGCAGAGATAACGCAAGTAATTATTATTTTATTGTTGGCAAAACCCTTTGAGGCAGCATTGGAGTTAGAAAAAAACATTGGTTTGCCGATGATATTAATAAATTCCTTTGGTGTAGCTTTGTTTATTAATATAATTAATAATGTAAAGGATGATTTAAATAAAATTGCTGCTTTTAATGCCTATAGGGCATTAAACATAGCTAAGAAATCTTCAGTTTATTTAAAATTAGGATTAAACAGGGATAGTGCAAAGGAAATCTGCAGCATAATATCAAAAGAAACAAGAGCGAAATGTGTATTTATATGCATTGAAAATGAGGTTCTTTATACAACAAAATATGATGAATTCTATATAAAAGATATTTTACTTAATTTAGATTTAAGAAAAAAATCTGAACTGGTTGAACATAATAATAATTGTTTTTATATAGCAAAACTTTATTCAGAAGATAATTTAAAGGGGTATTTAGGCGTTAGCATTAAAAATTATAATGAAATAGATAGATATTATATAGATTTTCTTGATGAATTAGCAGAACTTTTATCAATACAAATGGAAATAATGAGATTAAATACAATAGCACAAAATATTTATAAATCTGAACTTAAAGCACTTAAAGCTCAAATACATCCGCATTTTTTATTTAATGCATTAAATACAATTGCATCATTTTGCAGAACAAATCCTTTAAAGGCAAGGGAGTTAATATTAAGTTTATCTAATTATTTTAGAGGAACATTAAAAAGAAATGATGAATTTGTAGAAATAAAGGATGAGATAGATTTAATAAATTCATATATCGAAATAGAAAAGGCAAGATTTGGAGATAGATTAAATTTTTACTGCGATGTTGAAGATAAAATAAAGGAATATAAAATACCTACCTTTATTTTGCAACCAATAGTTGAAAATTCAATTAAACACGGTATTTCACCAAAGGCGGTTGGAGGGAGTGTTTTTTTAAAAGGGTTCCAAGAAGATAAATATTTAACTTTTATAATTGAGGATACAGGAGTTGGATTTAATAAAAATTATTGTGATTCAATAAGCAAAGGAGAAGGTATTGGAATTACAAATATTATAGAGAGACTAAAGTTATATTATGGAAAAAATTACTTATTTGATATTCAAAGTGCTTTAGAGGAAGGAACTAAAACAACAATAAAGATTCCAATTATGGAGGGATAAAATGAAAAATATTGAATGTCTTATTGTGGAAGATGAAGTTCCTGCAATAGAGGAGATCAAATTTAATCTTTCAAGGTATAATGATATTATTATTAAAGGCTGTGCTACAAATTATATAGATGCTTTAGCTAAAATAGAGAAACAAGATTTTGATGCAGTATTTTTAGATATAAATATTCCAGGGGGAAGTGGAATAGAGCTTGGAAGAATTATCAAGAGAAAGAGTAATAAGACGGATATAATTTTTATAACTGCCTATGACGAATATGCAATTAAAGCCTTTGAATTTAACGCATTAGATTATATATTAAAGCCAATTGATGAAAAAAGGTTTGATGAAACTATAAATAGATTAAGAGAATCGTATAAAAGAAAAAATAATAATATTTATTATATTGATGAAAAAATAGAGGAGGTAATGAAGAGGGTCTTAAAGGAAAGGGAAAAGGCCATTCCTTGTGAAGTAAATGGGAAAATAATATTAATAAGTTTAGATGATATTATTTATTTTTCTATTGAGCAGGATAGGACAATAATTAAAACCTTTAATAATACGTATGAAACAAAGTTTACACTAAATGAGTTGGAAGAAATGACAGGATTTTTAAGAACACATAGAAGTTTTTTAGTTAATCCTAATAAAGTCAAAGAAATTCATCCTTGGTTTAATGGTACATATAAGATGATTATGAAGGATAACAACAATTCTGAAATTCCAGTAAGCAGAAGTAAATCAAGATATGTTAGGGATTATTATAATATATAATTTTTTCTAAAATGCAAATAAACCTTCAAAAATTGCATTTTAAGATAATAATAATGCATTTTACCCTCAATTAAATGATAAAAGATATTTTTAGTGTTATTATTAAAATGTAAATTGTACAAACATTCAAAAAATACAAAGGAGGGTTAAAATGTATTCATTCATTTTTGGAATTATACTATTACTTCTTGGGTATTATGTCTATGGAACTTATGTAGAAAAACAATTTGGTGTCAATGAAAAAAGAGTAACACCTGCATATGCTCTTCAAGATGGTGTTGACTATGTACCAATGGCAACGTGGAAGGTCTACTTAATACAGCTACTAAATATTGCTGGACTTGGTCCAATATTCGGAGCCATTCAAGGTGCACTATTTGGACCAGCAGCATTTTTGTGGATAGTTTTTGGAAGTATATTTGCTGGAGCAGTTCACGACTATCTATCAGGTATGATTTCTATAAGACATAAGGGTGCAAGCTTATCTGAAATACAAGGTATTTATTTAGGAAAAAAGATACAAAATATAATGAGAGTCTTTACAATAGTTCTTTTGGTTTTAGTTGGTGTTGTTTTTGTTACAGGACCTGCTAAGCTACTTGCAGCAATAACCCCATCAAGTCTCACAGTTACATTTTGGGTAGTTGCAGTTTTTGCATATTATTTCTTAGCGACGATTCTACCAATAGATGTTTTAATTGGAAACTTATATCCTATATTTGGTGTAGCTTTAATTGTTATGGCAGTAGGTGTTGGTGGAGGTATAATTGTAAAGGGATACCATATACCAGAAATATCATTGGTTAATTTACATCCTAAAAAGTTACCTATATTTCCAATGATGTTTATAACAATAGCCTGTGGTGCAATTTCAGGTTTCCATGCAACACAATCACCACTTATGGCAAGATGTATGAAGAACGAAAAATATGGTAGAAGCGTTTTTTATGGAGCAATGATAGCAGAAGGTGTTATTGCACTTGTTTGGGCAGCAGCTGGTATGGCATTTTATAAAGGAGTACCTGGACTTGCAGCAGTTCTTGGAAAGGTTGGACCAAGTGGTGTTGTTCTTGAAATCACAAAGACATTGCTTGGACCAATTGGTGGAGTACTTGCTATGTTAGGTGTTGTAGCTTGTCCTATAACATCTGGTGATACAGCCTTCAGAGGTGCAAGATTAATGCTTGCTGATATGATAAAATTCCCTCAAGATAAGATAACTAAAAGATTATTATTAGCAATTCCATTATTTGCTGTAGGTATTGGATTAACATTTATTAATTTTGATATAGTTTGGAGATATTTTGCTTGGGCAAATCAAACACTTGCGATGGTTACACTTTGGGCAGCAGCAGTTTATCTATATAAATATAAAAAGAATTACTGGATAGCTGTAGTTCCTGCAACATTTATGTCATATGTTTCAATCAGCTATATATTACAGGCAAAGGAAGGATTTAAACTACCAGCAAATATCTCAAATGTTATAGGATTAATAGTGGCAGGGTTACTTTTAGCTATATTTATGATAAAAACAAAAGAATTTGTAAAAACAATAAAGGATGTGGAAGAAGAAGTAGCCATAACAGAATAAAAGGTGTAAAATATTTGAGGATGCATTAGCATCCTCAAATTCATTTTTTGTGTAAGGAGTGGTTTGATGTATAAAGTAGTTTTAAAGGCAACGAGTTTAGCACATAAGATAGTAGAGAAAGTTGTAGTAGATGGAGATGTGGTAGTTGATGCAACTTTAGGTAATGGAAATGATACTTTGTTTTTAAGTTCGCTAACCATAAATGGGATGGTATATTCCTTTGAGGTACAAAAATCTGCTGTTGACAGGTTTAACAAAATTATAGATGAAGAGGGAATTAAAAATATTAAAGTTATAAATGACGGTCATCAAAATATGGATTTATATATAGACAAAAAAGTTAAAGCAATAATGTTTAATTTGGGTTATTTGCCAGGTTCAGATAAGACCATAACAACAAAAAGTGATACTACTTTAGAGGCAGTTCAAAAGGGTTTGAAATTATTAGTTCCAGGTGGAGTGATGACAATTGCTGTATATGTTGGTCACGAGGAGGGACAAAGGGAGGCAGAGGACTTACTTAAGGAAATAACCGAATTAGATTCAAAGCATTTTTCTGTTATGAATATAAATTTCATTAATAGAAAAAATGCACCTTTTTTATTAGTTATTGAGAAAAACGACAGTTATCGTGAAGATATATAAACTGCTTTTTATTTGTAGTAAATTCAATAACTTTAATCTTAGAGGGAGTATTTATTTTTTTACCACATTTTAAACAGATATAGTTACCTGTTACTATATAGTCATAATGAATTTGTAGTTGAGTATCCGAATACTTTTTCCAACTATTCCAGGCTGTTTTACATAGCTTTACTCTATTTTTTTTATCTGCAAATACCCATCTTAGCATTTTATGAAAGTGAAATGGGTATTTTGTATACCTTAAATAATCATATGGTATACCAATTTGTGTGCAGTAATCAATAAAAGATGATTCTATAAGTGATTGTAAAGGGTCAGATATTTTTGTACTTTTTACATTATAATTACTTTTTGCAAGAAAATCACGTGTTTTATTAAATATATAACCTTGGCAAATTTCTATTGGTTCATTTTTATCAACATTTAAATATTTTAAATATTTTTTTATTATAGAGAGAGTATAGTCCTCATAACGCTTATTTTCGAAATATGGAGAAGTGAAATACTTTATTGGGATTACATCCCACATATATTCATTTGTTTCAATCCTTAGAATTCCAACGGCTGTTCCACCAACTAAGCTTCCACTACCTGCATCGTCTATTTGTATCATTGTGTTACTCCTTTCATAGTATTTATTAATATTATGTATAAAAAATGGTGATTATATTAAAAAAAGGAGGCTTCTTTATGCGAATTTTATTAACCAACGACGATGGAATTAAAGCAGAAGGAATAATAGCATTAGCAAAGCTTCTTCATTTGGAACACGAAGTAACAGTTATTGCACCTGATACTCAAAAAAGTGCCTGTGGGCATTCAATTACAATATATAGACCATTAACAGTTAGAGAACATAAAATTGAAGGTTTAAATTGCAAATGTTTTTCTATTGATGGAACACCTGCAGATTGCGTAAAGATGGGTATAAATAAGCTGATGGAGGGAAATGTAGATTTAATAATATCTGGAATAAACGATGGATTAAATGTTGGAACAGATGTATTGTATTCTGGTACGGTATCAGCTGCTATTGAGGGGGCTATATATAAAATACCATCTATAGCTGTTTCTATGGACAGAGAAAATGGAAATATAAATTATAAAGTTGCAGCAATGTTTATAAAAAAATTATTAGAAAATGTGGATGTGACATCTATAGGGAATGATGTTGTACTTAACATTAATGTTCCTAATTTAGAGTATTCTAAAATAAAAGGCTATAAGGTATGCAATTTAGGTACCAGAATTTATTCAAATATATTTATTGAAAAATTTAGTAATGAAATAGAAAGAATATTTGAAATTCAAGGAAAACCAACGGATGATGCAGTAGAAAATACGGATGTATGCTTTATTAATAAAGGATTTATAACAATAACTCCACTGCACTATGACTTAACTAATTTTAAATTATTAAAAAGAGTAGAAAATGAATTTAAAAATGAATTTTTATTTAAATGACTAAATAAATGATGAATTTACAACATTGCATTATTCAAATGCAAAATATATTGCAATTTAATGAAAAAGATGTTAGAATTATTTTAGACAATAAAGACTAAGAAGAGGGATGGTAGCATGCAGGAAAACAAGCAGGATTTAATGAAACTTATTCAATTGAAGTTTCCAAGACTTAGTAAAGGACAGAAGTTAATAGCAGAATATATATTAAAACACTATGATAAGGCTGCATTTATGACGGCAGCAAAGCTTGGAACAACAGTAGGAGTTAGTGAATCAACAGTAGTTAGATTTGCCAATGAACTTGGATACAGTGGATATCCTAAATTACAAAAAGCATTGCAGGAAATGATTAAAAATAAACTTACAAGTGTTCAAAGAATAGAAATATCTAATGATTATTTTGTAGAAGAAAATCCACTTAAAAGTGTTTTAAAGGCGGATATGGAAAACCTTAGGGCTACTTTGGAAAAAATAAATATCGATACCTTTGATTCTGCAGTAGATGAAATACTTAAAGCTAAAAGAATTTATATAGTTGGTTTTAGAAGTTCACAGGCCTTAGTTGAGTTTTTAGGATTCTACTTAAATTTAATATTAGATAATGTAAGAATAGTTTCAACAGGTATAAGTGACGTATTTGAAAAACTTCTAAGGGTTGGCCCAAATGATGTAGTAATTGGAATAGGTTTTCCAAGATATTCCACAAGAACTATTGACGCTATGAAATTTTCAAAAAGTAGGGGTGCAAAGGTTATAACTATAACTGATAGTCTTTTATCTCCACTTGCAACATATTCAGACTATACTTTAATTGCACAAAGTAATATGGTTTCATTTGTTGATTCACTTGTTGCTCCTTTAAGTGTAATTAATGCACTTGTTGTAGCAGTTGGGTTAAAGGAAAAGGAAAAAACACAAGAAACATTTAGAACCCTTGAAGAAATTTGGGAAGAACATAACGTATATAGCTATAAAAATAAAATCAATAATGAGTAAAAAGCCCACGGGGCTTTTTATTTATTTTTTGCAAAATATATGATATTGTATTGTAAGGCAGATAGTTAGATATAATAACAAAAAAAAGTAAGGAGCGAAGTATATGAAGAAGGTTGTAGTTGTAGGTGGAGGAGCAGCAGGGATGATGGCAGCAATTAAAGCTGCACAGAGAGGTAACAGAGTTATTTTAATAGAAAAGAATGAAAAATTAGGTAAGAAATTATTCATAACAGGTAAAGGAAGATGTAATGTTACAAGTAACAAGGATATAGAAGAAATTATTCAAAATATACCAGGGAATGGCGAATTTATGTATAGCTCTTTATATACATTTACTAATTATGATTTAATGGATATGATAGAAGCAAAGGGCGTAAAACTTAAGGTAGAAAGAGGAGATAGAGTCTTTCCTCAGTCAGATAAATCAAGCGATATTATAAAATGTTTTGAAGAATATTTAAAGGAAAATAATGTTGAAATATTGCTAAAAACAAAAGTAACTGATATCATAGCAAAGGATAATAAAATATATGGTGTTGAAATAAATAATAATGAGATTATAAGATGTGATTCAGTAGTTCTTGCAACAGGTGGGAAATCTTATCCAGGCACAGGTTCTACGGGAGATGGGTATACCTTTGCAAAAAAATTAGGACATACAATTGTTGATATAAGACCATCATTAGTTCCACTTGTTTGTAAAGAGGGATGGGTAAAAGATTTAATGGGATTGTCTTTGAAAAATGTAAGTATTAAGGTTAAGAATAAAGGTAAAACAATTTATGAGGATTTTGGTGAGATGCTTTTTACTCATTTTGGTGTATCAGGACCTATTATTTTGTCTGCAAGTAGAAAAATATCCGATATATTACCTGATGAAGTTGAAATATTTATTGATCTAAAGCCAGCATTAAATTATGAAGAACTTGATAAAAGAATATTAAAGGATTTTCAAAAGTACATAAATAAACAGTTTAAGAATGCATTAGATGATTTACTTCCACAAAAACTAATTCCTGTTGTAGTTAATTTAAGTGGTATACCAAGTGATAAAGTAGTTAATTCAATTACAAAAAAAGAAAGAGGTCAGCTTGTTAACCTGTTAAAGTCCTTTAAAGTTACAGTAATAGGAACAAGACCAATAGAAGAAGCTATAATTACAAGGGGTGGAGTTAGCGTTAAGGAGGTTGACCCATCAACAATGGAGTCAAAAATTGTTAAAGGCCTATTTATTGTAGGAGAGTTGCTTGATGTTGATGCATTAACTGGTGGTTTTAATCTCCAAATAGCATTTAGTACAGGATATTGTGCGGGTATGAACTGTTAGGGAGGTAAATATGTTTTCAATTAGAGGTGCAACAACTGTTGAAAAGGATGAAAAGAAATATATTTTAGAAGAGACTGAACTGCTATTAAAAGAAATGATATTAAAAAATGAAGTGGAAATTGAGGATATAGTATCAATAATATTTACAGCAACAAAGGATTTAAAGTCTGCTTATCCAGCAGAAGCTGCAAGAAACATAGGAATTAAGTATGCGGGACTTTTGTGCTTTCAAGAGATGTATGTTGAAAACTCTCTGGATAGATGCATTAGGGTATTAATGTATGTTAACGGCAATAAAAAACAATATGATGTTAAACATATTTTTCTAAAGAGAGCTACAATATTAAGACCAGATCTCTTGAAGGAGTTTTAATATTTTTATAGAAATATATATATGACAGGAGGCTTAATATGAACAAGATTGCAATTGCTATTGATGGACCTGCAGGTGCAGGAAAAAGCACTATATCAAAATTAATTGCAGAAAAGATGGGAATAGAATATATCGATACTGGAGCAATGTACAGAGCTATAACATTAAAGCTATTAAATAGGGGGGTAGATATAAAAGATATACAATCTGTGAAAGATATAGTAGATGAAACAAAGGTTGAGTTAATAAATGGTAGAGTTTATTTAGATGGTGTTGATGTATCTGAAGAAATACGTATGCCATATGTTAGTTCTAAAGTATCAGATGTGGCTGCAATCTCTTGTGTTAGGGAGAGATTGGTTTATTTACAAAGGGAAATGGCAAAAAAGTCAAGTGTAATAATGGATGGAAGAGATATTGGTACAAATGTATTAAAGGATGCACAGGTTAAAATATTTTTAACTGCATCAGTTGAAGAAAGGGCTAAAAGGCGTTTTGTAGAGATGAAAAATAAAGGAATAGATATATCATTTGAAGAAATCTGCAATGATATAAGAAATAGAGACACTATAGATTCAAACAGAGAAATTAACCCTTTAAGAAAGGCAGAGGATGCAATTTTAGTAGATACTACAGGAAAGACAATACAAGAGGTTGTTGATGAAATTATTTCAATTATTAGAGAGGGTGCTAACCTATGAGTTTTTATAGATTTTGTCAAATATTTGTTAAAGGTTTATTTAAGTTAGTTTATAAAGTAGAGATATTTGGAAGTGATAACATACCAAAGGATAAAGGAGCAATTATATGTCCAAATCATTTTCATTGGATGGACCCAATAATAGTTGGAGTGTATACAAAAAGACAAATTAGGTTTATGGCAAAGTATGAGCTTTTTGATAAACCAATATTAAATAAGTTAATTAAAAAATTAGGTGCTTTTCCTGTAAGAAGAGGAGAAGCTGATTTAAATGCTGTAAAAACTACATTGAAGCTATTAAAGGAAAATAATTTAGTTGGTCTTTTCCCTGAAGGAACACGCTCAAAGACTGGCGAACTTGGAGAGGCAAATGCAGGTGTTGCTATGTTTGCCATAAAATCAGGAGTGCCTGTAATACCTGTATGTATTGTTGGAAATTATAGACCCTTTACTCGTATAAAAATAAAATATGGACAACCAATTGACTATAATAAATATAAAAAAGAAAAGATGACTAATAGTGACTATTTGGAATTAAGCCAGATAGTTATGCAAGAAATTAAAAAATTAAAAGAGGGGATGTAATATGGAAATTTTGGTAGCAAAAACAGCAGGATTTTGTTTTGGAGTTAAAAAAGCCATTGAAAAGGCCTTTAATGAAAAGGGAGAGAGGATTTTTACTTATGGTCCTATAATTCACAATAAACAGGTTGTAGAAGAATTGAAAGATAGAGGAATTGATGTGGTTGAAAACTTGGATAATATACAACCTAACGATAAAATTATAGTAAGGTCTCACGGGATTTCAAAGGGAGAATATGAGAAGATAGAACAAATGGGTGCTGTAATTGTAGATGCAACTTGTCCATATGTTAAACATATACATAAAATAGTTGAACAAAGATTTAATGATGGATATAAAATTATAATTGTTGGTGATGAAAATCATCCAGAGGTTAGGGGTATAAATGGTTGGTGTAACAATACTGCAATAATAATTAATGAAATAGAAGATTTAAATAAAATTGATAAAAACTTAGGAAGGATTTGTATAGTTGCACAAACTACCTTTAATCAAAATAAGTGGTATAAGATATCAGCAGAATTAATTAAATTTGCTAAAGAAATTCTAATTTACAATACTATCTGCAGTGCCACTGATGAAAGACAAAATGAGGCGATAGAACTATCAAATAAAGTTGATGTTATGATTGTAATTGGTGGAAAAAATAGTTCGAATTCAAGAAAATTATATGAGATTTGTAGAGATAATTGTAAAAAAGCGATTTTCATTGAAGATGAGAATGAACTTAATTTAGATGAAGTTGCTGGTGCAAGTAAGGTTGGTATTACAGCGGGAGCATCTACTCCAGATTATACAATTAAAGCAGTTATTGAAAAGTTAGATTCATTAAATAAATTAGAGGATAGAACTTATGAATCAGATGATGAAATAGATTATAATTTTAAAAATCTTTCAGTTGGAGAAATAATAGAAGGAAGGGTAATACATATAACAAATGATGAAGTATTTTTTGATATAGGATATAAAGCTGATGGTATATTACCTAAAAATTTAGCTTCTAATAGAATTATCAACTTAAAGGAAATATTCAAAATTGGAGATGTTTATGATTTAGAAGTAGTAAAGCTTTCAGATAAAGAAGGAAATGTTGTGTTGAGTAGATTAAATATAGAAAAATACGATATTTTAGAAGAGTTAGAAAAAATTAAAGAAGAAGGTATATTAATTAAAGTTAAGTTGATAAGTGAAATAAAGGGTGGTTATGAATGTTTATATAATAATATAAAGGCATTTTTACCTGAATCTCACTCTGGTATAACTCAAAGGGATGAAGTTAAAAATCTTTTTGGAAAGGAAATAGAAGTAAATATATTAGATGTAAAATTACAAAAGAATGATAGCATAGAAATTGTTGTTTCAAGAAAAAATGTAATTAAGAAGATTATGGAAGAAGAAAAAAGAAAATTTATTGAAGAATTGAGTTTTGGACAGGAATTAAAGGGAAGAATAAAATCCTTTATAGAATCTGGTATTTTTGTTACAGTAGGGCCTATTGATGTTTTTGTTCCTAATTCAGAGGTGTCTTGGGATAGAAAAGTAAAGCCTCAAAAGGAGTTTAAGATAAATCAAGAGGTCAACATTGTTATAACAAAAATAAATAAAAATGAACATAAGGTATCAGGTAGTATTAAAAGGACTATGAAGGAACCTTGGGATGAATTTATTTCAAAGTATAAAGAAGGAGATGTAATAACAGGTAAAGTTGTTGCTTTTGCTGATTATGGAGCGTTTGTTGAAATAATTGAAGGAGTAGATGGCTTAATACACATTTCACAAATAACAACAAGAAGAATTGATAAGCCAAGTGATTATTTAAAGATTGGTCAAGTAGTTAAACCTAAGATAATAAGTATTGATTATGATAAGAAAAAGGTTTCTCTTTCTTTAATAGTGTAAAAAAATTAATTTAAAATGCCAAGAACTCAGTTCTTGGCATTTTTGATATTTTATTCAACTACAGCAGATAGTGGTGGGATTACCTGTTTCTTTCTTGATACAACGCCTGGCAAGTAAACACTGTTTTCACCAAGCTGAACGTTAAAGGCTTTAGAAATTAATTCTTTATCTTCGCCTACAAATAGAGCTTCAGAACCTTCCTTAATTATATCTGTTAATAGAAGCATAATTAAGTTATAGTTTTTGGCTTTGCATAAGTTATCCATAAAGCTTATTAATTCCTTCTTTAAATCTTTTAGTGCATCTGTGTCCATTGTGTTGACTTGACCAACTCCGATTTTATATTTTCCAAGCGTAAATTCTTTGAAATCTTGATAGAAAATTTCTTCTGGAGTTTTTCCGCTTAATGATGTTCCGGCTTTAAACATTTCATCAGCAAATTTATCAATATCGATTCCTGCAATTTCAGCAAGTTTCTCTGCAGTCATTTTATCTATGTATGTGCAGGTAGGAGACTTAAATTTAAGTGTATCTGATAAAATAGCTGCACATAGGATTCCTGCAATTTGCTTTGAAGGTCTTATTCCGTTTTCAAAATAAATATTTGCAACTATTGTTGATGTACTACCTACAATTTCATTTCTAAAGTATATTGGTTTGCCTGTTTGAATATCGGCAATTCTATGATGGTCAATTATTTCAAGAAGTTCTGCTTCATCAATTCCGTGAACAGATTGAGCTCTTTCGTTATGGTCCATTAAAATAACCTTTTTCTTCTTTTGTGATATTAGATGGTATCTGGAAATTGTTCCTATTAATTTATTATTATCATCCACAACAGGGTAGCTTCTAAATCTGGTTTGTAACATTTTTTCTTTTATTTCATCAACAAAGTCATCCAGATTAAAACTTACTATATTTTCTTTTGTCATTACATATTTTACAGGAACACTTTGATTTATTAATCTTGCAGTTGTGAAGGTATCATTTGGAGTAACTATTATTATACATTTAAAGCTTTCTGCTAATTTTATTATTTCTTGTTCAATTTCTGAACCACCAGTTACAATTAATAGGTTTGCACCACTTTCTATTGCAACTTTTTGATTATCACTTCTGTTGCCAACAATTACAATATCACCCTTATCTACAAATGGCTTCATTTGTTCTGGTGCCATAGCAGCAATAACAACTTTGCCACTTGTATTGAATATATCTTGACTGCCAGTAATTAATTTTGCATTTAATGTTTCAATAATGTTTGAAAGTGGAGTTTTGCTGGTTGCAAGAATATTTGTGTCCAATGTACTCATATAGTTATTAGTGATATCTGATAATGTAACAATACCAATAAGTTTTTCATTTTCATCAACAACAGGAAGTGATTTAATATTATTTTTTTTCATTAATGACCAAGCAGTTTTAATTGAAATATCCTTTGAGACAGGTACAACCTTATCCATATTTAGATCTGCAACCTGAGGTTTAACAGTAGGCAAATACTCAGGTACAGGGATTCCAAAATAATTTAATATAAATTCAGTTTCCCTATTAATTTCACCTAATCTTTTTGGTTCAGCGTTATGCCCAAGTTTTCTTTTTAGTTCAGCATAAGCAATTGCAGAACAGATTGAATCTGAGTCAGGATTTCTGTGACCAGTAACATATATAACATCCTTCAATTTATTCACCTCCTAAAGAAATTACATTAAATTATTATATACTATAAAGTGGTAAATAGTAAATACAAATAAAAAATTATAGAAAATTAAAACAAATATAAAGTTATAGTATAAAGAAATTTTAAATATATATATAGAAGATGTAAGTGGGGGTGGTATTGTGCAACTTGATTTTGAAAACCAATTTTTAGATGGATTATCAAGCATAGAAGCGAAAAAAAGGTTACAAAAATTTGGGTATAACGAAATTGTGGTAAATAAGAAAAAATCAAAGTTTAAAATATTTTTATCACAATTTAATGATTTTATTGTATGGGTATTGATAGCAGCTACAGTTATATCTGGAATTATGGGAGAAAAGGCTGATGCTATAACAATAATTGCAATTATTTTACTGGATGCAATTTTAGGTTTTATACAGGAATATAGAACTGAAAAATCTTTAGAGGCACTTAAAAAATTGTCAGCACCTACTGCAAAGGTTATGAGGGATGGAAAGATAAGTATAGTTAATGCAGGTGAAGTTGTTATAGGAGATTTAATTGAAGTTGAAGCGGGAGATAGAGTACCTGCAGATGCAATAATTATAAAAAGTGAAGCTATAAAATGTGATGAGTCTATTTTAACAGGTGAATCAGTATCTGTTGAAAAAAAGAGCTACAATGGTAAAACTGCTTTAAAGGAAAACTACTTATATATGGGATGTACGGTTACTAATGGAAAGGCACTTGCAAAGGTAATTGCAACAGGAATGAATACAGAGATGGGAAAAATTGCAAATATGCTGCAGAGTATCGATGAGATGCGTACACCACTGCAGGAGAGGCTTGATAATTTAGGACAATATTTAGTTTATGTATGCTTAATAGTGTGTGGAATTGTTACAGTTACTGGTGTTTTAAGAGGTGAAAATATCTATGATATGTTCCTTATCGGTGTTAGCTTAGCGGTTGCTGCAATACCAGAAGGATTGCCTGCAATAGTTACAGTATCTTTAGCATTAGGAGTACAAAGAATGGTAAGAAAAAATGCATTGGTAAAAAAGCTACCAGCTGTAGAGACACTTGGTTGTACAAATGTTATATGTTCAGATAAAACAGGTACGCTTACACAAAATAGGATGACAGTAAAGAAGGTTGTTTTGTATAATAAAGAAATTGATATAACTGGGGATGGATACGAATTTAAGGGTGATTTTTTTATAAATGGTATTAAAAAAAATATTGATTCTATAATGGATAGCAATCTACATAAATTATTAGATGCCTGTATTCTTTGTAATAATTCATATTATATATTAGATAGAAAAAAAATAAATTTTTATGGGGATCCAACAGAAATAGCACTATTAGTGTTAGCTGAAAAAGCAAAATTAAGTAGAGAAAAATATAAAAATACTTATAAAAGAATAAAGGAAATTCCATTTGATTCAGATAGAAAGATGATGTCTGTAGTTGTTTCAGATGGTAAAAATAAAATTATGTATACTAAGGGTGCTGTTGAAAGTATAATTAAAGCTTGTAGTTACATTGAAATAAATAATAAAGTAGTTCCTCTTGATTTAAATTATAAGCGAAGGATAATTGAACAAAATGAAAATATGGCAAAAAATGCTCTAAGAGTTATAGCCTTTGCTTATAAAAATAATGAGTCTAATTTTATAGAAAAGGATTTGGTTTTTTTAGGTCTTGTTGGAATGATGGATCCTCCAAGAAGAGAAGTTTTATATTCTGTTCAGGAGTGTAGGGCTGCAGGTATAAAACCTGTTATGATAACTGGAGATCATAAACTAACTGCAGAGGCGATTGCAAAGGAGATTCAGATAATAAATTCAAATGAATTGGTTTTAACAGGAGATGAATTAGATAATTTAAGTGATGAAAAGCTTGTTCAAAATATTGATAAGATAGCTGTATTTGCAAGAGTAAGACCAGAACATAAATACAGAATTGTTAAGGCATATAAGAGTAAGGGGTATATAGTTGCTATGACGGGTGATGGTGTTAATGATGCACCTGCTGTAAAGGAAGCAGATATAGGAATTGCTATGGGAATACAAGGAACGGATGTAACAAAGGAAGCAGCTGCAATGATTCTGATGGATGACAATTTTTCAACTATTGTAGAGGCTGTACGTGAAGGAAGAGTAATATATGATAATATAAGAAAATTTATAAGATATCTTTTATCCTGTAATATAGGTGAAATATTAACTATGTTTTTAGCAACAATATTAAAGTTGCCAGTACCTCTTATTCCGATTCAAATATTGCTGGTAAATTTAGCCACAGATGGTCTTCCAGCTATGGCACTTAGTTTAGAAGGAGCAGAAAATGATGTTATGTTCAGAAAACCAAGAAACAGAAAGGAGAGTATATTTTCTGAGGGATTATTATTTAAAATACTAAATAGGGGTGCATTAATTGGTATTTGTACAATACTATCCTTTGTTTACACATTGGTTAAATACGATTCTGATATAGTTTTGGCAAGGACTGTTGCGTTAAGTACTTTAATTATGTCGCAGCTTTTTCATGTTTTTGAATGTAGGAGTGAAAGACAATCTATATTTAACTTAGGAATTTTTACTAATGTATATCTTGTATGGGCAGTTTTAACTTCATTTGTTATGTTGATTATAGTAGTATATATACCTATGTTCCAGACCATTTTTAAAACTAAATCACTTAACTTATGGCAGTGGATAATCGTTTTCATTTGTTCCGGTTTAATTTCAATTATTTCAAGTATAATTAATTATAAAAGGGGCTAAATGCCCCTTTTATAATTCTAATTTACTTATAATATCCTTCATTATATTGGCAGAATCCAATAATTTATTTTTTTCTTGTTCAGTTAAAGGTAATTCTAATACTTCTTCAACACCATTTTTGCCAACTATTGTTGGAACACTTAATGCTACATCCTTTAATCCATATTTATTTTCTAAATAAGACGAAACAGTAAGTATACTCTTTTCATCTCTTGCTATACACTCAACTATACGTTTTACTGCAACAGCTACTGCATAATATGTAGCACCTTTTTTGTTTATTATTGTATAGGCAGAATTTCTCACGTCATTTAATATCTGCTCTTTAAATTGTCCGTTACAGGGATGATTACATATATTACAGAAATAATCTATTGATGTACCAGCAATGTTTGTTAAACTCCAGGCTGCTATTTCAGAGTCACCGTGTTCTCCAATTATGTAACCGTGTATATTTCTTGGGTCGATTCCATAATGCTTACTTAAGAGGTATTTATATCTTGAACTATCAAGTACTGTGCCTGATCCAATAACTTTATTTTTGGGTAGGCCTGAAATCTTTAATGTAACATATGTTAAAATGTCAACAGGATTAGTTACAATCAAATAAATAGCATCTTTATTATACTTAACAAGTTTAGGTATCATATCTTTAAAAATTGAAACATTTTTCTTAACTAAATCAAGTCGTGTTTCTCCAGGTTTCTGATTTGCTCCAGCAGTTATGATTATTATATCTGAATCCTTTACATCTGAAAATTCGCCAGAATATACTTCAACAGGAGACATTAATGGAACTCCGTGGCTTATATCAAGTGCATCTCCATAGGCTTTATCCTTATTAATATCAATAATTACAATTTCTTCAGCAAGACCATTCATAGCAATTGTAAAAGCAGTAGTAGAACCAACAAATCCTGAACCAATTATTGAAACTTTTTTCATATATATCACCTCAAGGAAAATTATTATTATATAACAATAATAAAAGATATGGTAAAGTTAGTCAATATTTAGTGTATATATTTATGCATAAAATAAAAAGCATATGGTTGTCCACATGCTTTATTTTATAAATTGTCTTTGTTGCACTCTTTGTATTTTTTGATCTATTGGAATTAAATCTACTTTAGTTGTAAGGTTTCGTATGTTAAGTATTTGAATTACTTCAGAAGCTTCCTTTCCTTTTTTAGGCTTTAAACCTTGAATAATAACACTATGTCCTTGTCTTACATCAATAAAGGATGGCATCTTAAACCATTTTTTAGCTTTATATCTACATTTTATTACTGCTTTGCTTCTTTCAGGTTTTACAACAACATCAACAGTTAGAATATTGAATATCCATAGTATTGTCTTTGTTGTAGTTTTAATGCTTAAAACGTGACCACTGAATTGGGTAAGCCTGTCACCATACTTTTTATAGTATGTTTCAGCATATTTTTTGGCAAGTGTCTCTCTAAAACTCATAATGACTCCCCTTTTCTAAATAATTTATTATTGCAATTATCTATTATATCATATTTTATTTTTCCCATATAGATGAAATTAATAAATTTATTTGTTTGAATTAAATGATTTTTTGTATTATAATAATAACAGAATGATTAAATAAATGCAATAGGTGTCAAGAAGTATTGATAATACAGAAACAAACTGTTATAGTATAGTTTGGAGATTGTTAAATATTTAATTAGATAGGTGATAGGTTTGAAAAGAGCAAAAATATATGTAAATGGAATAGTACAAGGAGTAGGATTTAGACCTTTTATTCATAAATTAATTACGGAGTATAACCTAAAAGGCTGGGTTAAAAATACTTCAAACGGAGTAGAAATAGAAGTTGAGGGAGAATGCGTTAATATAAAAAAATTTATAGATGATATAGATAAAAAAAAGCCAAAATTATCAGTAATAGAAAGTTTAGAATATAGCTTTTTTGATGATTTAGTTGGATACAAAGATTTTACAATAATAAAAAGTACAGATAATGTATCTAAGTTTACATTGATTTCACCAGATGTTGCAACTTGTGATGATTGCCTAAGAGAATTGAAGGATAAAAATGATAGACGATATGGATTTCCATTTATTAATTGCACAAATTGTGGACCAAGGTTCACTATAATTAAGGATGTGCCCTATGATAGAGATAAAACGACAATGAAGAACTTTATAATGTGTAATAGTTGCCAAAAAGAATATCAGGATATAGAGGATAGAAGGTATCACGCACAGCCTAATTGTTGCTTTGAGTGTGGACCAGAATTATTCTATATCGATTCTCATAACAACATTATAAAGGATAAAGTTATAGATTGTGTTAAACAAGAATTAAAAATGGGAAAAATATTAGCTATTAAAGGCATAGGAGGATTTCACTTAGCCTGTGATGCTAAAAACAAAGAAACAGTAGAAAGGTTAAGATTATTAAAAAATAGAGAGGAAAAGCCATTTGCTTTAATGTGTAGGGATTTGGATACAGTAAATGCTATATGTAATATAACAGAAGATGAAAAGGAGTTTTTAACAAGTTTTAGAAGGCCTATTGTACTTTTGAGAAAAAAGAATAATAGTTTTGATTATATTTCAGTTGATAATAACTACTTAGGTGTTATGCTACCATATACACCTGTACATCATCTTTTGTTTGATGATGATTTGGATGTTCTTGTTATGACAAGTGCAAATAACAAGGATTGCCCAATAATAAAGGATAATGATGAGGCAATAGAGAATTTAGATGGAGTTGCAGATGGATTTTTACTAAATAATAGAGATATACATATAAGATGTGATGATTCACTTTTATATGTTTTTGAGGGAAAAGAGTATTTTATAAGACGATCAAGGGGCTATACCCCTTTCCCCATAAAGGTTAATTTTGAATGCGAGGATACTTTATCCTGTGGTGCAGAACAAAAGGCATCCTTTTGTCTTCTTAAACAAAACTATGCCTTTCTAAGTCAGCATATTGGTGATTTAAAGAATATTGAGACATACAATCATTATACTCAACAAATTGAGCATTTTAGAAGGTTGTTTGATATAAATCCTAAAAAAGTAGTTTGCGATTATCACCCTGATTATATGTCAACAGAGTATGCAATAAACTTTGCTAAAAAACATAACTGTGATATTTTTATGGTTCAACATCACCATGCCCATATGGCATCCTGTATGGCTGACAATAATTTAGATAGTAATGTGATAGCTTTGACTTGGGATGGAACAGGTTTAGGCCTTGATAATACGCTATGGGGTGGAGAAATCTTATATGGAAATTATAAAGAATTTGAAAGAAGAGCAACAATAAAGAGAATAAATCTTGTAGGTGGAGATGTTGCAACAAAAGAGATATATAGGATTGGGTATGATTTGTTATATCAGTCATTAGGATATCTTGAAAGCAATATTATTGAGAACAAGAATAGTTCTGTTATCAAAAAAATGTTAGAAAATAATATTAACATATACAAGACTTCAAGTATTGGTAGGTTATTCGATGGTGTTTCTGCTATTTTAGGATTGAAATCAGTTGTATCTTATGAAGGACAAGGTGCTATTTTAATTGAAAAGTATGCAGATTTTAATGAAGATTGTAATTATAGTTTTAGTTTAGATACAATGGGTATAACTGAATTTAATTGGATTCCTATGATAAAAGAAATAGTTTATGATATAGAAAATGGAGTAAAAAGAGAAACTATATGTGCAAAATTTATGAATACTTTAGTTTTATTTGCAGTTCTTGTGGCTGAGCAAATAAAACAAGAGACTGAATGTATAGATGTTGTATTATCAGGTGGGGTATTTCAAAATATGTACCTACTAAATAAAATAAAAATTAAATTAATGGAAAAAGGGTTTAATGTTTATACACATAGAAGGGTTTCTACAAATGATGAAGGAATATCTTTAGGACAAATTGCAGTTGTAGCAAATGGAGGTGGAATAAAATGTGTTTAGCAGTTCCGCTAAAGGTTATAAGTATTGAAGGTAACACAGCACAAGCAGAAATAGAAGGAGTTAAAAGAACAATAAGGATTGATTTTGTTAAAAATGTTAATGTTGGAGATTATGTTATTGTTCACGCAGGTTTTGCAATAGAAAAATTAAAGGAAGAGGATGCGATTGAAAATTTACGCTTGATTAAGGAGGTTACAGATGCACTTAAGTGAATTTAAAAAACCTCAAGATATATATGTTGTAATAAATTACTTAAAGGGAATAGATAAAAAGATAAATATAATGGAGGTTTGTGGTACGCACACGATGGCTATTGCAAAGTCAGGAATTAAAAGCCTTCTGCCTCCAAATATAAAATTAATATCCGGCCCAGGATGTCCAGTATGCGTAACTCCGTCTGAGGAAATAGATGCTGTTTTAGAATTATGTAAGAATAATAAGAATTTAATTATTACTACCTATGGTGATATGATTAAGGTTCCAGGTTCAAAACCAAATGAAAGTTTAGAAAGATTAAAGGCACAGGGACAGGATGTTAGAATAGTTTATTCAGCTTTAGATGCTGTTGATATTGCTAAAGAGAATAAAGAAAAAGATATTGTTTTTTTAGGTATTGGCTTTGAAACAACAACACCAGGCACAATTTTAGCTCTTGAGGAGGCAATAAACCAAAAGATAAATAACTTTTACATTTACTCTATGCATAAATTAGTTGAACCTGCATTAAGAGCATTACTTGAGCAGCCAGATTTTGATATTGATGCCTTCTTGTGTCCTGGACACGTAGGTGCTGTAATTGGAGAAGAAGGTTTTGAATTTTTAGTAAAGGAGTACAATAAACCATCTGTAATATGTGGTTTTGAAGCTGGAGATATATTAATAGCAATTTATAAAATTGTTAATCAAATATTAAATAATAGAGTAGAATTAGAGAATGAATATAAAAGAGTAGTTAAGAAGGAAGGAAATAAGATTATTAAAAATAAAGTAGAAACATATTTTAAGGTTTCTGATGATTTGTGGAGAGGCTTAGGTTTGATACAAAATAGTGGCCTAAAATTAAAGGATGAATTTAAAGAATATGATGCATCAAAAAAGTTTAATATAACTTTAAAACAATCAAATATTAATAGTGCATGTAAATGTGGCGATGTAATAAAGGGAAAAATTGAACCAACTATCTGTCCTCTTTTTGGGAAGGTATGTACTCCAGAAAATCCAGTAGGTCCTTGTATGGTATCAAGTGAAGGTGCTTGTGCTGCATATTATAAATATTTAGTATTTTGAGGTGATTAGATGGATGATATAATTACTTTGTCATATGGAAGTGGGGGGAAGAAAACATCACATTTAATTGAAGATATAATACTTCCTTCACTTTCTTGTGATGAATTAAATAAATTATCAGATGGAGCAGTTTTAGATGTATTCTCAAATAAAATTGCCTTTTCTACAGACAGCTTTGTAGTGAGTCCTTACTTTTTTCCAGGAGGAGACATCGGAAAGCTCGCAGTTTGTGGAACAGTAAATGATTTATCTGTATGTGGTGCAAAGCCAGAATATTTAAGTCTGAGTTTAATTATAGAAGAAGGGTTTAAAATTGAAGAATTAAAAAAGATAATAAAATCAATTGAAGAAACTTCAAAAATATGTAATGTTAAAATAGTAACTGGAGATACTAAAGTTGTTGAAAAGGGGAAAGGCGATGGTATCTATATAAACACATCTGGAATAGGTAGATTAATATATGAAGATTTGGGAAAAGATAAGATATCAGAGGGAGATGCAGTGATTGTAACAGGATGTATAGGTGACCACGGAGCAGCTATTATGGCATCAAGAAATAATTTAGTTGACGAATTTAATGTTAAATCTGACTGTGCACCTGTATATGAATTAGCACAATGTATATTACAATATGGTGATAAAGTAAAAATAATGCGTGATCCTACAAGAGGAGGAGTAGCAACTACTTTAAATGAGTTTGTAGAGAATTCAGAATTTACAATAGAAATATCTGAAGAAAAAATACCAATAAACGTTGAAACAAATAATTTATGTGAAATATTAGGAATAGATCCGCTCTATTCTGCAAATGAAGGAAAAATATTAGCGATAGTAGATAGTAGTGTGGCAGAAAATGTGGTAAACGATTTAAGAAAAATTGAACTTGGTAAAGATGCCGCTATAATTGGATATGTTACTAAAAACTTTCCATCTAAAGTTGTTTTACATACAAATCTTGGTGGGAAAAGAGTTCTTTCAAAATTAACAGGAGCTCAGTTACCAAGAATATGTTAATGATACATAGGAGGTGCGTTTATGCAGGAATTTAAATCATTTGAAATCAAAAAGGAGGAGATTGTTCCTTTAGCAAAAAAAATGAAGGAAAATGGCCACAGATTAGTTATGATTCACGGTTTCGTTGATAAAGAAGGTAAGCATGTAGTGAATTATCAGTATGAAGTAGGAAACTGTATTGAATCATATACAGTTAAGGGTGAAGATACTCTACCTTCAATATCAGAAATTTATGATGTTGCAGCTTCTTGGCCAGAGGAAGAACTTTATGAACTAATGGGAGTTAAGTTTGAAGGCTTAAATATGAGAGGAAGATTATTCTTACCAGATACAATGCTTGAGGGTCAAGGACATATTCTTGTAACTCCATTAGATGAATTAAGAAAGAAGACACTTAAGGAGGGAGAATAATGGGTTATACAATACCAATAGGACCATACCATCCATCATTAGAAGAACCTATTCATGCAAAGCTTTATACTGAAGGGGAAGTTATTAAGGATGCGGAAGTATTCATAGGTTACAATCATAGAGGTATTGAAAAACTCGCTACCGAAAGAAACTTTATCCAAACTTTAACTTTAGTAGAGAGAGTATGTGGTATATGTTCACATTCACATCCATTTGCCTATGCTATGGCAATTGAAAATATAGCACAAATGGAGGTTCCAAAGAGGGGGCAGTATATTAGAGTAATAATGGCAGAATTAGAAAGACTACATTCCCATTATTTATGGATTGGTCTTGCATGCCACTTAATTGGATATGATTCATTGTTTATGTATGTTTGGGATGCAAGAGAAAGGATTATGGATATACTTGAGGAAATATCAGGTAATAGAGTCAACTATGGAATGGTTATAATAGGTGGTTCAAGAAGAGATATTGATGATGAAAAGAGAAAGAAAATTTTAAATATGTTGGATGATTTAATTGAACCACATAATAGAATGAAGGATATATTCCTAAATGATAAAACTGCAGCATTAAGAACAAAAGGAGTAGGAGTGCTACCAAAGGATGTAGCAGAAAGAATGGGAACAATTGGACCTCATGCAAGAGCGTCAGGTGTTAATGTTGACGTTAGAAAAGATGCTCCATATTCTTGTTATGATGAATTTGATTTTAATGTTCCTGTTCTAAATGAAGGAGATGTATGGGCAAGAGTAGTTGTTAGAGTCTTAGAAATAGAAGAAAGTATAAAAATAATAAAACAGGCACTTGAAAATCTACCAGAAGGGCCAATTAATTTAGGAAATAAGCTACCAAAGGTACCTGCTGGCGAATTCACAGCAAGACACGAGGCACCAAGAGGTCAAGTAGTTTATTATGTTGTAACCGATGGAGGACAAACAAATTATAGAATAAGCATACACGTTCCAACATTTAAGACTGCTCCAACAGTTCCATATATGCTGAAAAATAATACAATAGCAGATGCTGGTTTAATTATTGCATCAATAGACCCTTGCTTCTCTTGCTTAGATAGGTAGTGATAAAATGCATGAATTAGCGATAACTGAAGGAATTATTAAAATTGTTGAGAAAGAATCACAAAAGTATAATTTTAATAAGGTTAATGCAATAAAGTTAGTAGTTGGGGAATTATCAGGTGTTTTTCCCCAACTAATTCAGGACTATTTTGATATTGCAAGTAAAGGAACAATAGCTGAGGGAGCAGAACTCATCATAAGAAGAGTAGAAGCCAAAATGAGATGCAATGAATGTGGAAGTGAGGCAAAAGTTGAAAATCATAGATTGAGATGTCGAAATTGTGGAAGTTTAAATGTAAAAATTACTTCTGGAAAAGAATTTTATGTGGATAGTCTGGAGGTCGATTGATTTGGAAATTAAGGTAGTAAAACAGATTCTTGAATGGAATGAAGATTGTAGCAATGAAATAAAAAATACGTTCAATGATAAAAATATATTTATGATTAATGTTATGGGTTCACCTGGTGCTGGGAAAACAAGTTTAATAATGAATCTAATAAATGAATTAAGAAATGACTATAAAATTGCAGTAATCGAGGGAGATATAGCAGGACAAATTGATGCCGAAAAGATAAAACAAATGGATATACCAGTTGTACAACTTAATACCGATGGTGCTTGTCATATTGAGGCTATGTCAATTAAACATATATTAGAATATTTTAATTTAGATGAAGTAGATGTAATTATAGTAGAAAATATAGGTAATTTAGTATGTCCTGCTGAATTTAATATAGGAGAGGACATAAGGGTAGCAATCTTAAGTATTCCTGAAGGAGATGATAAAGTAGAAAAATATCCACTTATGTTCTCAACATCTGAAATTTTAGTTTTAAATAAATATGATATGAAGGAACATTTTGATTTTGATGACAACAAAGTTGAGAATGTAGCAAAGGAATTAAACCCAAATATATCAGTATTTAGAGTATCAAATAAAACAAAATCAGGTTTAGATGAGCTTGTTAATGCATTAAAAAATGCAATAAATAAAAAAATTAAAAAGTAAGGGGGGCTTTAATTGAAATCCACAAAATTCAGTTCAATATTTTCAACCTTTATATTTTGCTACTTATTTTGGATACTGTTTACTTGGACATTTACTTCACAGGAACTTATAACAGGTGCTGTGGTAAGCTTTTTAGTAGCAGTATTGACAGCAAGATTTTTTATTCATCAAAATGCCTTTCATCTTTTTAATCCAGTAAGATTTTTTAATTTAGTTCTTTATATATTTGTATTTTTGAAGGAACTTTGGAAGGCAAATGTCGATGTTGCTAAAAGAGCACTAAATCCAAACTTACCAATAAATCCAGGAATAGTAAAAGTGCCTGTAGGTTTAGAATCAGAATATGGAATGTCAATGCTGGCTAATTCAATAACATTAACTCCTGGAACAATAACAATGGATATAACTGAAGAAAATGGAAAGAACTATTTTTATATTCATTGGATTGATGTTGCTGAAAAGGATAGAGAAAAAGCTGGAGATGCTATTAAGGGTACTTTAGAAAACTGGATAAGGAGGATTTGGAAGTGAATAGTTTAATTATAGTTTCAATATTTTATATTTTATTAGCATTAGCTCTTTCATATAGAGTGTTTAAGGGGCCAAGTGCTGTAGACAGAGTAGTAGCAGCAGATAGCATAGATTTGTTAACTGTAGTTGCACTTGTTCTGTTTTCAGTATTTAGCAAAAGAGCTATCTACTTAGATATTGCACTAACTATTGCAATACTTGGCTTCATAGGAACACTATTAATTTCAAAGTATCTGGAGGGAAAACTATGATATATGTAGCTTATATTTTTATGATAATAGGTTGTTTTTTTGCCTTTGCAGGTACTGTAGGTGTTTTAAGAATGCCTGATGCATATTGTAGAATGCAATCAAGTACAAACATAGCAACACTTGGTACCTTAGGTGCATTACTTGGTGGATTTATTTTTTCATTAACATTAAAAAATACATCAATGGCTTTAAAAATATTGTTTATAGCAATTTTTATAATAATAACAAATCCAGTAGCTGGACATGCTATTTGTAAGGCAGCATATAAATCAGGTGTTAAAGCTGAAAAATTGACATGTGATGATTATGGGAGGGATTTTCCTAATGAATAATATTGTTTTATTAAATATATTAATTTTAATTGGTATTCTTGTTTCAGCCATCTTAACAGTTTATTTCGATGATTTATTGTCATCTATTGTTGCATTAGGAGCTGTAGGTTCATTTGTTGCACTTGAATTTATACTACTACACGCACCTGATGTTGCAATTGCAGAGGCTGCAGTAGGTGTTGTACTACAACCAGTTATATTTATTGTAGCCCTTAATAAAGTAAGGGGGGTTAGAAAATGAAGAAGTTTTTAACATACTTTTCATTAACAGTCTTTTTAATAATAGGTTGCTATACAGCATTGGAAATGTCAAAATTAGCACCAACATTTGATGGTGAAAAGATAAATGTTGTTGAATTATATAATAATCCCCAAAATTATGATTATAATGATGTGGATGGAGTAGCAAATTTAATGGTTAAGCAAACAATTGATAAAACACACGCAATTAACGCTGTTACAGCAATAGTTTTTGACTTTAGAGGCTACGATACGTTAGGCGAATCCTTTGTATTATTTACTGCCATTTCAGGTACTGTTGTAATTCTAAGAAATGCTATGAAAGGAAGGGCAGATTAATATGAGCAATAAGAATATTAAGGTTAAAGATTATATAATTAAATCTGCTGCAGACTTTTTTACACCTATCGGATTAGTCCTTGGACTTTATATAATTTTACACGGACACTTGAGCCCAGGCGGAGGTTTCCAGGGTGGTGTAATTGTTGCTTCAGCAGTAGTTTTAATCTACTTAGGTTATGGATATGAAAAATCATCAAGTACTTTTAAACCAAATATATTAAAAAAGAGTGAAGCAATAGGTGCATTGATGTATACATTCTTTGCGTTACTTGGTATATTTTATGCAGCAAATTTCTGTAGAAATGTATTCTTTAATATTGGAAATCCAGGCGATCTATTTAGTTCAGGTACAATATTTTTAATGAATGCAGCAGTTGGATATAAGGTTTTAACAGGCGTAGGATTTTTAATATTATTAATGTTTGGTTTATTAGGTAATAAAGAAGCATAGATAGGGGTGATTAAATGTTATTAATGAATTATATAACGTGTATAATTCTAATTGTATTAGGTTTATATACAATAGTTACAAAGAAAAACTTAATGAAAATTGTAATAGGAATGGGACTATTAGATTATGGTATAAACCTACTTCTTATAAGTGTAGGGTTTAAAGCAGGGGGTACAGCTCCTATATTTACAATAAATGAACTTGACAAAAGCTCCTTCTTCGTTGACCCTGTACCACAGGCATTAACACTTACATCAATAGTTATAGGTGCCTGTGTAACAGCTCTTGCTCTTGCATTAGTAGTTATGATTAACAAACATTATGGTACTCTTGATACCGATAAGGTAAGGAGGTTAAAAGGATGACACAACATTTGCCAATTTTATCTATAATTTCTTTGTTCATTGGAGCATTTATAGTAGCATTAATAAAAGAAAAAAATGAAATGCTAAGAAATACAATAGTATTAATTGCTACATTTTTATCATTTGTTTTTACAATAATGATGTACAGACCAATCATTCTTGAAGGAAACATATTAACGTATTGGATGGGAAATTGGGAGCCTATTAAAGACTGGGCTATTGGTATAGGTCTTGAAGTTGATCAATTAAGTTTATTCTTTGGTTTATTTATATCACTATCAATAGTTCTATCAGCACTTTATTCTTTTAGATATATTGAAAGGGAAACAGGAAAAGACAAGTACTATGTTTTATTCTTAATGATGTCAGCAAGTGTAATGGGTTTTATATTTACTGGAGACCTTTTCAATATGTATGTAATGATTGAAATTATGACTTTTGCATCAGTTGCTTTAACAGCATTTAGAAATGATAGACCAGAAGCGGTTGAGGCGGGTTTTAAATACATTGCTATTGGTTCTATCGGTTCTTCACTAATACTACTTGCAACTGTAATTATTTATGCACAATTCCATACATTAAATCTGGCACAACTTGCTGGTGAGTTATATAATAACTATACAGCTATAACTATTTTTGCACTTGCATTAATGATAGTTGGTTATGCTGTAAAGGTGTTTGCAGTTCCTACACATTTTGTTGCACCAGATGCTTATATGGTTGCCCCATCATCAATATCAATGCTATTTTCAGGAATAGTCAACAAAGCAGCTGTATATGGTATTTTAAGAATAATATATGTTGTATATCAAAGTATGAATTTATCATCAATGCAATTCTTATTAGTATTTTGGGGAACAGTAACTATGTTTATAGGTGTAACTATGGCTCTTGCCCAACACGACTTTAAAAGACTGTTGGCATTCCATAGTATATCCCAAATTGGTTATGTATTAACAGGTATAGGTTTAACTACTGCACTTGGTATAACAGGGGGATTGTACCACGCATTAAATCATACACTATTTAAAGGATTATTGTTCCTTTGTGCTGGTGCAGTATTCTATGCAACAGGAACTACCGACCTTGATAAACTTGGCGGACTTGCAAAAAGAATGCCACAAACTACTTTAATCTTTTTAATAGGTGCATTTTCAATAAGCGGTATACCACCATTTAATGGTTTTGTTTCAAAGTGGATAATATATCAAGCATCATATGAAGCAGGATATGCACCTGTTACAATAATAGCATTAATTGTAAGTGTAATGACATTAGCTTCTTTTATAAAGGTTGCTCAATCTGCTTTCTTTGGACAATTACCAAAGGAATTTAAAAATGTTGAAGAAGTTCCACTTTCAATGAGAATTCCAATGTGGATTATGGCGATTTTATGTATTGTAGGTGGTATTGTGCCTTCAACTGTTACAAAATATTTAATTACACCAGCAGCAAATGCAGTTATGAATTCAGCAAAGTATGTTGAAGTTATGATGGGAAAAGAGTTTGCTTCAAAATTTTACAGTAATTTAGGAAGTGCTCCAGTTATTGATTATAAATTAGCAGGATACTGGCAACCAATTGCATGGCTAATTTTATTTGGAATACTACTCCTTGCATTTACATTAGTAGCAGTACTTGGTGGATTTAATCCAAAGAAGTTTAGCTATGCTGATGAGGAAGATGCAAAATATGACGTATTCTTTAGTGGTGAATCAGCTGAGTTTTCACACGTAGGTGGAAGTGACTTATTCTGGGGCTTAAAATATCAATTCAGACATTACTTTGATTTTATGCACAAAATTCATAGTGGATTGGTTAATGACTATGCCCTCTCTGTTGTATTAACAGCAGCAGTAATATTACTTTATGTATTTACTTTTGTTAGATAAGGAGGGACTGTAAGGTGGAATTACTAAAAACGATATTATATATATTGCTTTATCCAGGCTTGATATATTGTGTAATAGGGGGGTTAATATTATCAGGTATAGATAGAAAACTTCTTGCAAGAATGCAAAAAAGAATTGGTCCTCCGATATTACAGCCTTTTTATGATTTCTTTAAATTGCTTGGAAAAGAAACAATAGTGCCAAGAAATGCGGCAAAAAAAGCTTTTTTAGCTGCACCTGTAATAGGTTTAATAAGTTTAATTACAGTATCATTATTCATTCCTGTTTTTAAGTTTAGTCCATTTAGCACCTATGCTGATTTAATAGTTGTAATATATCTATTAACAATTCCTGCAGTGGCACTAATTGTTGGTGGTTCTGCATCAGGTTCACCTTATGCAGGGGTTGGTATATCAAGAGAAATGGTTGCTATAATATCCTATGAACTACCTATGGTAGTATCACTGCTTGCTATAGCTAAAAAGGTAGGATTAGCTTTAAATAATGGGGTAATGACATTTTCATTAGCACAAATAGTTGAATACCAAGCACAAAATGGCCCATTATTTACTAAGATATCTATTATACCAGCTTTTATTGCAATGCTTCTTGTAATTCCTTGTAAAGTAGGAAGCTTGCCATTTGATATTGCAGAAGCAGAAATAGAAATATGTGAAGGACCACTTGTTGAATATAGTGGAGCTCCGCTTGCAATATTTAAACTAAATCATGCTATAAAAATGCTTGTTATGACATCACTTTTTGTAACACTTTTCTTAAGTGGAGCAGGAACTGGTATTTTGGTAGTAGACGCTTTAATACAATTTATATTAATAATTATTGTTATGTTCTTCTCAATTACACTTTTAAAGGCCATAACAGCAAGATTAAGAGTTGAACAAACTTTAAAATTCTATTGGACTTACCCTACAGCCCTTGCATTTTTAAGTTTAATACTTGTTTATTTTGGGTTGTAATTTAGGAGGTGTTTAAATGTTTGAGAAGCTAATAGAGAAGGGACTTGAAAAATCAGCTTGGTTATATCATTTAAATACAGGTTCTTGTAATGGTTGTGATATTGAACTTGTGTCAGTTATAACTCCAAGATATGATGCTGAGAGATTTGGATTTAAAATTGCTGGTTCTCCAAGACACGCAGATATTATAGTGGTTTCAGGGCCAATAACATCTCAATCAAGAGATAGACTTATAAGAACTTTAGCACAGGTTCCAGATCCTAAGGTTGTTGTTTCATTAGGTTCATGCCCAAGATCCTGTAATGTATTTAATGGAAGCTATTGTGTAGAAGGTCCATTAGACAAATATACACCAATTGATGTATCAATTGCTGGTTGTCCTCCAAAACCAGAAGCAATAATGGCAGGACTTGTTAGAGCTGTTGAAATATTAAAGGAAAAAAGGAGGGCAATGAAATGAAATTCCCTTATTTAAAAGAAGCAGTAAAATCATTGTTTTCAAAGCCTTCAACTGAGAATTTTCCAAAGGAAGTAAAGGAAGCTCCAGAGGGCTATAGAGGAAAAATTGCCTTTTATCCTGAAAAATGTGTAAATTGTGGTATGTGTATTAGAGTATGTGCCCCAGGTGCAATTACAAGAACAATTGAGAAGGTTGAAGAAGGAGATAAAATAACATTCCAATTTTATATGGGACAATGTACCTTCTGTCAACTTTGCCAAGACTTCTGTGCGAGAAAAGCAATAGAATTAACAAAGGAATATATAATGATTGCTGAGGATGAGGAAGATTTAATGGTAAGAGGTACTTTTATTAAAAAGGCACCTCCTAAACCACCTGTACCACCAGCAAAACCAGCTACTCCAGCTGCCAATAATGTTGAAGCAAAAAAGGAAGAAGCGAAGTCTGAATAGTTTTTAGGCTGTTGACAAAATAGTCAACAGCCATTTTGTTAAAAAAAGTAATTTAAAAGCGAGAGTACATATTTAGAATTAAAATTAAAATAAAGTTTAAAATAAAAGAGAGAAAGTATTTGAAAATTTCATTATTTTAAGTTAAAATATAAAATGCGACTTTGAAAGGAGGAATAATATGATTACAAAGGAATATGTAGCATCTATAATTGACCACACAATACTAAAGGCTGAAACAACTCCTGAAGATGTAAAAAAGGTATGCAGTGAAGCAAAGGAAAATAATTTTGCTTCTGTATGCATTAATCCTTGCTATGTTAAGCTTGCAGCAGAAGAATTAAAGGGAACAAATGTAAAGGTTTGTACAGTAATTGGTTTTCCATTAGGAGCAAATTCATCAGATGTAAAAGCTTTTGAGACTAAAAAGGCTATAGAAGATGGTGCTCAAGAAGTTGATATGGTTATAAATATAGGAATGTTAAAGGCAAAGGAATATGAATATGTTAAAAAGGATATTGAAGCTGTAGTGAATGCTGCAAAGGGTAAAGCTTTAGTTAAAGTAATAATTGAAACTTGTTTATTAACTGATGAGGAAAAGGAAATAGCATGTAAGCTATCAGTTGAAGCAGGTGCAGATTTTGTGAAAACATCAACAGGATTTAGTAAATGGGGAGCTAAAGAAGAAGACGTAAGATTAATGAGAAGAGTTGTAGGAAGTGATAAAGGCGTAAAGGCTTCAGGTGGAGTACATAGTTTTGAAGATGCAGTTAGAATGATTGAAGCAGGTGCAAATAGAATAGGTGCCAGCTCATCATTAAAGATAATAGGAAAGTCAAGTGAAGAAAAGGCATATTAATAAATTTTAAATTAAAAGTCCTCTATAGGAAAAATAGAGGACTTTTAATTTTTTTATCCTTAAAATTACAAATTCAGAATATTATATAATAAGTAAGGAGGTGAGCATATGTCACCAGTAAAAAAATTATCTGTAGAAGATTTAACAGTAAAATTTAATCTACCTAAATTTAAGAATACTTCAGAAATAAAACCAGAATACAAATTAATAGATCAAGATAGAGCAATCGATGCAATTAACTTTGCACTTGATATTCAACAGTTTGGCTACAATATATATGTTTGTGGATATGAAGGGATTGGAAAAAGGAGCTATTTAATTGATTTGTTAAAGAAAAGAGCAAAGGATGAAAAAACACCTTCTGATTGGATATATGTATATAACTTTGAGGATGTGTATAAGCCATTGGCTATAGAATTAAAGCCAGGTACAGCAAATATATTAAAAAACGATTTAAATCAATTTGTTGATGAATTATGTGAAGAAATTACAGAATTATTTAGTAGTGAAGAGTATGAGAAGAGAAGAAATGATTTGATAGACTATTATGAAAAAATGATTATAGATTTAGCAGATGAACTAAACGAAAAATCAAAGGAAAAAAAATTGATATTCAAATATACAAATGATGGCTTTGCCTTTATACCTATAAATTGTAATAATAAAGAAATGACTGAACAGGAATATATAGATTTGCCAGATGAAGAGAAAGAACAGATCAATAAAAATGTGAGTGATTTAAGAAATTTAGCATATGAAATTTTAAGAAAGACAAAAGCTTTGAAAAAAGAAATGAACCAAAAACTTAAAGATTTAGAATTTAGCTTTTTTACATTGTATATAGAGGATAAAATTAGCTCCCTAATAGATAAATACAACTATAACGATAAGTTAGTAAAGTACTTTAATTCATTAAAAAATGATATTATAGATAATTTAGATGTGTTTATTGATATTGAAAATGTGGATAAGGATTTTTTGGAGGCATTTTTATCAAGATATGATGTAAATGTGTTTGTTAATAATTTAGGAGAAGGTGCACCTGTTATTATAGAAGAAACTCCAGAGTATCAGAAATTGATAGGACTAATTGAATATGAAAATAAATCTGGAAATTTAGTAACTGATTTTACAATGATACAACCTGGTAGTCTTCATTATGCAAATGGAGGATATCTTGTTGTTGACGCACGAAAATTGCTTGAAAGCTTTTGGGGGTATGAAGCATTAAAAAGAACTTTAATGTTAGGTAAAATTACAATTGAAAATTTTAAAAATCAACTTGATATAATACCTATTGAAAACTTAAAACCTGAAGCAATTCCTATTAAGACAAAAGTTATTATGATTGGAAGCCCAGAAATATATTATCTTTTATATAATTACGATGAGGATTTTAAAAAACTTTTCAAAATTAAAGCAGAATTTAATAACAAGATAAAAGATAATTATGATAATATAAATTGCTTTTTAAAGTTAATAAAATATTTAATTGATGAAAAAAAGTTTAAGGATATAACCTACGAGGGTGTACAGGAACTTGTTTATTATTCTAAAAAGCTTTCTGAGAATAAAAATTATTTAACGTCAAACATTTCGAATATTTTGGAAATTCTTGAACAAGCTAATCATATAGCAAAGAATAATAAGAGAAAGTTTATAGATCAAGATGACATCAAAGCTGCATTAATAAAGAAGGAGAAAAGGAATTCTCTAATTAGAGATGAAGTTATAGAACTATATGAAAATAATAAATATCTAATAGATGTTAAGGGCTACAAGGTAGGGCAAGTAAATGCATTATCAGTTATTGATTATGGAGATTATGAATTTGGAAGAGTAAATAGAGTTACTGTTAACACTTTTAGTGGAGTAGGTAATATTATTAATATTGATAGAGAGGTTGGTTTAAGTGGAAGTATATTTAATAAAGCTATATTAATTTTAACAGGTTATATAGGTGAACGATTTGGTAAGGTTAATAATTTATCATTTAATGCAAGTATATGTTTTGAACAAATGTATGGTGAAATTGATGGAGATAGTGCTACATTAGCTGAAACTGTAGCCTTAATATCAAGTTTAGCTGAAGTACCAATTAATCAGGGAATTGCAATAACAGGGTCAGTAAATCAAAAAGGTACTGTTCAAGCAGTTGGAGGTGTGAATACAAAAATAAGAGGATATTTTGATATTTGTAGGCTTTATGGATTAGATGGAACACAAGGTGTTATTATACCTGAATCAAATTTAGATGATTTAGTGCTTGATGATGATATAATTGAAGCTGTTAAAGAAAATATGTTTAGTATATATACAGTAACTAACGTTGAAGATTGCTTTGATATAATACTTGAACCTACATTTAAGAAGGGAAGAAAGAATAAAAATTTTGATTTGATAGAAGAGAAAATTTTAAAAAGAATTGAAAAGTTAAAGGAAAAAAAGGAGAAGAGTAAAAAAGAATAGGCTGCAAAGGCAGCCTATTTTTAAACATTGAAACGAAATACAATCACATCTCCATCTTGCACAACATATTCTTTTCCTTCAAGTCTAATAAGTCCCTTTTCACGTGCAGCAGCTTCTGAACCACTTGAAACTAAATCCTCAAATGAAATTACTTCTGCACGTATAAATCCACGTTCAATATCTGAGTGTATTTTTCCTGCAGCCTGAGGAGCTTTAGTTCCTTTTCTTATTGTCCAAGCTCTAACTTCTTTTGGACCAGCTGTTAAGAAGCTAATTAAACCAAGTAAATCATAGCTGGCTCTAATTAACTTATTTAATCCAGGTTCTTCAAGTCCATAATCACTTAAAAATTCTTGTTTTTCATCATCGGATAGCATTGATATTTCTTCTTCAAGTTTTGCACAAAGAGGTATTACTTGCGAATTTTCAGCTTTTGCATATTCTATTACTTTATTTAATAATCTGTTATTGTCATATCCATTTATTATGTCATCTTCAGATAAATTTGCTACATACAGAACTGGCTTTGAGGTTAGTAAAAAATACTGCTTTAAAAATTCTCTCTCTTCATCAGTCATTTCAATAGTTCTTGCAGGTTTCATTTGTTCAAGATGTGCCTTTAGTCTTTCCATAAAATTGAGCTCCTCTTGAGCTTTTTTATCACCTGATCTTGCTGTTTTTCTTGTCTTATCTATTCTTCTATCAAGAACTTCCATATCAGAAAATATTAGTTCAAGATTTATTGTTTCAATATCTCTAATAGGGTCAACTGACCCTTCAACGTGAACAATGTTTGTATCTTCAAAACATCTAACAACGTGAACTATTGCTTCTACTTCTCTTATATGAGATAAAAACTTGTTACCAAGACCTTCACCTTTGCTTGCACCTCTTACTAAACCTGCTATGTCGTAAAACTCAACTATTGCAGGGGTAACCTTTTCCGGGTTATACATATTTGCAAGCACATCAAGTCTTTTATCAGGTACAGCAACAACACCAACGTTTGGCTCAATTGTACAGAAGGGATAATTAGCTGATTCGGCACCAGCTTGAGTTATTGCATTAAAAAGAGTACTTTTACCAACATTAGGTAATCCTACAATACCAAGCTTCATATATATCTTCCTTTCTTTGTTTTCTATTAATTACACAAAATAAATTTTAGCAAAAGTAGGCTAATTTTTTCAAGTGTTAAAAAATAAAAGGCTGCTAATGCAGCCTTTGGTGCCGAAGGCGGGGGTCGAACCCGCACGGGTGTTACCCCACCGGATTTTGAGTCCGGCGCGTCTGCCAATTCCACCACTTCGGCAAGAACAATTTGATATTAGCATATTTATATATTTTTGTCAATAGATAAAATTGGTTATATTAATCATAAAAAAAGGCAGAATCATTTACTGCCTTTTTTTATTCTATTTGGTTTTGGTTTTGGACGACCTATAACAGGTTTTTGTTTTTCAATTTTAGCTAATCTTATTAATTCAAAATAAGTTAAGAAAAACACAACAAATAAAGTTGTTTGAAGAAGTTGTAGAGTAATTGATTTTATGTAATATGCTTTAAAAATAAATGGGAAAAATAATGTAAATCCAATCAATAGAAAAAGTAACCATTTTTTACCCTTAAAAAAATTAATTAAGTAGGGCTTTGACACATTAAAAATTGATAACGAAATTATAGTTAAAACAATAATTAAAAATATTTGATATAAAATCTGCATCTATAAATACCTCCCTTTCAATTATATTATATCAATATTTAAAAATATTTCTATAGCTAATAACTAATTGAAGAATATTTAATATAGTGTTATTATATTAAAAAAAGAAAATGGAGTGTGAATAGTAGATATGAGTAATAAACTGCTAATAATAGATGGTAATAGCTTAATGAATAGAGTTTTTTATGCGTTACCACCAATGAACAATAGCGAAGGGAAACATACTAATGCGGTCTATGGATTATCGGTAATTCTTTTAAAAATTATAAAAGATTTAAAACCTAATTATATTGCAGCAGCTTTTGATAAGAAGGCTCCAACTTTTAGGCATATTGAATATGAGGAATACAAAGCAGGTAGAAAAAAAATGCCTGATGAGCTTGCAGAACAATTTCCAATAGCAAAGGAATTGTTAAGAGCCTTTAATATAGGGATATATGAGATAGAAGGATATGAAGCCGATGATATTATTGGAACAATGAGTAGTAAATTTGAACAGGATGGTTTTGAAATATATATATTAACTGGGGATAGGGATTCTCTACAGTTAGTTTCAAATTCTACAAAGGTATTAATAACTAAAAAAGGCATTACTGATTTGGAAGTATATGATATAGAGGCTATTAGAGAAAAATATGGTTTTGATCCTATTAAAATAATTGATTTAAAGGGTTTAATGGGTGATACTTCAGATAATATACCTGGTGTACCTGGTATAGGTGAAAAAACTGCAATAAAATTATTAAGCGAATTTGGAAGTATTGAAAATATATATGAAAATATAGATAAAATAACGGCTAAAAAAGTAAAAGAAAATTTAATAAATAATAGAGAACAAGCTTTCTTGAGCAAAAAGTTGGCAACTATTAATAAAAATGTACCTATAAGTTTCAATCTTAATGAAATGAATATAGAAAACTATGATTATCAAAAAGTTATGGCTATATTTGAAGAATTGGATTTTAAGAGTTTAATTAATAAGATACCAAATGTTGAAGAACAAAAAAAGGAGGAAGTTAAAAAAGTTGAGCTAAATTTTAATATCGATGAATTAAAACTATTTTTAAAAAACAAAGGTGAAATTTATTTTTATTACATAAAAGAAGAGGATACATTAGTATTTGAAAATGGTTATGCAGTAAAAGGAAATTTTTTATGGGAATTTAAGACGTTATTTGAGGATAAAAATATTGAGAAAAATACATATGATGCAAAGGCATTATATAATAGGCTTATGGCCTATGGCATAAAGCTAAGGGGGCTTAAAAATGATTTAGGAATAATTTTATATCTTTTAAACCCATCAGATGATTTTTCATCAAATAATAAGGTAATTGCCAATATATTGAGGTTAAATGAAAATCAATTAACAAATGAGCATATACCAATTTTTATTGGTTTTATGAAGAATATAATTGAAGAAAAGCTAAAATTAATAAAGGAGTACTCCCTTGAAAAACTGTTATATGAGATAGAAATTCCATTGATTGAAGTTTTAGCATCAATGGAACATTATGGATTTAAGATAAACAAGGAAGTATTAAAAGATATAGGGTTTAAACTATCAGAAGAAATAGATAAATTGACTTCAGAGATTTATGACATAGCTGGTGAAGAATTTAATATTAATTCACCAAAGCAATTAGGGGTTATTTTATTTGAAAAATTAAATTTACCAGTTATTAAAAAGACAAAAACAGGATACTCAACCAATGCTGAAGTACTTGAAGAATTAAGGGATAAACACGAAATTGTATCAAAGATTATAACATATAGACAACTTGTAAAACTTAAGACAACATATATCGATGGATTAATGAATGCAGTACAAGCAGATGGAAAGATTCATTCGAATTTTAATCAGATGATAACTGCTACAGGAAGAATATCAAGTACTGAGCCTAATCTTCAAAACATACCTATAAAATTAGAACAGGGAAGAGAAATTAGACGTGCCTTCGAACCTGAAAATAATAATTATGTAATTTTAACAGCTGATTATTCTCAAATAGAATTGAGATTGCTTGCACATATTTCAGGTGATGAAAATTTAATTGAGTCCTTTAAAAATGGTGAGGATATACATAAAAGAACAGCATCAGAGGTCTTTAATATACCAATTGATGAAGTTACAGCAATACAAAGAAGTAGAGCAAAAGCTATCAATTTTGGCATAGTGTATGGATTAAGTGATTTTGGATTGGCACAGGATTTAAAAATTACAAGAAAGGAAGCAAAGGAATATATAGAAAATTATTTTGCAAGATATACTGGAGTTAGAAAATACCTTGATGATGTAATAAAAAGAGCAAAAGAAAATGGTTATGTAAAGACAATATTTAATAGAATAAGGTTTATACCTGAAATTAATTCATCAAACAGAAATATAAGGATGCTTGGAGAAAGACTAGCAATGAATACTCCAATACAGGGTTCAGCAGCTGATATAATTAAAATTGCAATGGTAAATGTTTATAGAAAGTTAGAAGAATTGGGATTAAAATCAAGAATTATTTTACAAGTTCACGATGAATTGGTTTTAGAAGTTCATAAAGAAGAATTAGAAGAAGTGAAGAAAATAGTGAAATTTGAAATGGAGAATTGTGTTGAGTTAAAGGTCCCATTAATTGTTGATATAAAATGGGCAAATAACTGGTACGAAGCTAAGTAGGTGATTTTATGAAAATAATAGGACTAACTGGAGGAATTGCCTCTGGTAAATCTACAGTTTCTAATTACTTAATTTTAAAGGGATTAGATGTTATAGATGCAGATTTAATTTCAAGAGAAATTTATCAGGTTGGTGAAAAAGCATATAGAATTGTAGTAGATGAGTTTGGAAAAGATATACTAAATGAAGATTTAACAATCAATAGAAAAAAACTTGCACAAATTGTATTTAGTAATAATGATCAATTAAAAAAATTAAACGAGATTACTCATCCGATTATTTTTGAAAAAATTAAAAAAAGAGTATATGAAATTAATAAAATGAACAAAAGAGTATGTATAATCGACGCAGCACTTTTGTTTGAAAGTAATTGGTATAATATATGCGATATTAAATGGCTTGTTTATGTTGATAAAATAACACAAATTAAAAGGCTAATTGAAAGAGATAAAATAAGTGAAGAGGATGCAGTTAAAAGGATAAATGCCCAGATGCCTATTGTGGAAAAAATAAAATTGGCTGATTTTATAATTAACAATTCAGGAGATTTAAGATATACTTATGAGCAAGTAGACATATTATTAAACATAGCACTTAATGGAGGAAGTAATGAATAAAGTTTTAAGGCTTTTATGCTTAATATTAATTGTATTGATGGCAATAAACCATAAAGCGATTTTAAAAAGTATTTTTCCTTTAAAGTATAATAATCTGGTTTATAAGTATTCCAAACAATATAATATCGATTCAATGTTGGTTTTTGCAGTAATTAAAGCAGAAAGCAACTTTAATGAAAATGCAGTATCCAAAAAAGGAGCTGTTGGGCTTATGCAAATTACTCCAAAAACAGGGGAGTATATTGCGGATTTAATGAATGATAAAACCTATAAAAATGAAAAACTATTTGAACCAGAAATGAACATAAAATATGGATGTTTTTATTTAAAGAGAATGATAAATCAATATGATGGAAATATAGAGCTTGCACTAATGGCATATAATGCAGGCTCTACAAATGTAAATCGATGGATTCAGTCATTAGGAAATGACTTTGATGTTGATTTAATTCCGTTTAATGAAACAAAAAATTATGTAAAAAAAATAAAAAAATACTATAAATTATATCAATATATTTATACGGATATTGACATTTAGTTATTAAAATGTTAATATAAATGTGTAAGCGGAGATGGCGGAATCGGCAGACGCGCACGTTTGAGGGGCGTGTGGGTATCCCGTGCGGGTTCAAGTCCCGCTCTCCGCACCAATGGTGATAAAAAAGGCCTTTGTCAAAGGGCCTTTTATTTTTGGCTCTTTGTCAATTGTTGGGGCGGGTATTCGATTAGAATGCCTGTCCTTTCTTGTTTGAAAATTATTTAAGAAAGAAGGCTGTATTTTGGAGTGTATCCTTTAAAAATTGTAAAATAAAAAACTAATGCAATTTGGAATTTAAAATTGGTTATTATAATTTTTTAACTATAAAAAACATAATGTTTGTTGTTAAAAACATAGAAGGAATTTTTATTTTTTTGAAGAATTAATAAAATATAAATTATTTTTAGGTGATAATATGATACCAATTTTAATAAATGAGGGAGAATTAACCATAAAATCAATAAACAAAAAGGACTTAAATAGTATATACAATTTTTTAAAAGAACTAAACGGTAAGCATAAATTGTATTACGACAATGATTTGAGTTTTGATTATATTAAAAAAAGGTATATTGAGACTCTAATAAATTCTATGGAATATTTTTGTGGTATATACAGCCAAAATGAGTTAATTGGTATTTTAAAGGGGAGATTAGAAGTAAAGGGAGAACTGGAATCTTGGCTAATGGCTCTTTATTTAAAGAAAAATTTATTACAAAAAGAAGAAGGAAATTTGATATTAAAAAATTTTGAAGAATACTTATACCACGTGTATAATGTTAGGGTTTTTAATGTAATTGTAAATGATAGGTGTGAATGTGATGAATTCTGGGAAAAAAATGGATATAATTTCAATCGAAAATTAAATTATCAAGATAGAGTATTTAATTCATATATATATACAAAAAGAAGGGGAGGATAATATGGATTATAATACTAATTGGTATTATGATAAAAAAATTGAAAGGACAAAAAAAGCACTGGAGAAAAATAACTATGAAGTATATGTTGTAGATAATGTTGAAGAAATGAAGGAGAAGGTTTTAGAATTAATACAAGATAAAAGCAAAGTGTCCTTTGGTGGTTCAATGACTTTAGTTAATTCAGGGATATTAGAGGATTTAAGAAAAAAGGATATAGTACTTTTAGATAGATATAAAGAAGGTTTAACAGGTGATGAGATAGGTAATTTATATAGAGAAACATTTTTTGCTGATTATTACATAACAAGTAGCAATGCAGTTACTGAAAATGGGGAGCTAGTTAATCTTGATGGAACAGGAAATAGAGTTGCAGCTATGATTTTTGGACCAAAGAAGGTTATAGTTTTAGTAGGAAAGAATAAAATTGTTAAGGATTTAGATGAAGCATATGATAGAGTAAGAAACTATGCTTCTCCTATTAATGCTAAAAGATTAAATAGGAGAACTCCTTGTTGTGAAATAGGATATTGTATGGATTGTAATTCAAGTGACAGAATATGTAATCATTATGTGGTTACCTATAGGCAAAATGTAAAGGGCAGGGGAATAGTAATAATTGTCAAAGAAGATTTAGGTTATTAATGTTGAAGTTTTAATTTTTTTATAGTATAATATTTTTTGTATAAAATTAAGATTGCCGAATCTCATTAGAGTACGGAGGAACCAATAATTGGGGTGAAGCTATTTATTAGCGGGGATACCTTCTCCCTAACCCGTCAGCTAACTCCGGAGGCGAAGAAGGGATGGTGTATTGGATGTTAAACAAAAAAATGCTGTCATTAACTTTATCATTAACGTTGGTATTAGCCGTAGCTTTAAATGTTGATGTACAAGCAGCAAAAACAACAAAGCAAAATAAAAAAGTTGTTGTACAAAAGAAAAATAATAAGAAGGTAAGTGTACAAAAAAAGAAAAAGACAATTAAAAGAACAGCATCAAGGGGAAGAATATATTCGAGAGGTTCAGGTTCAGTAATTGCAGTAGGAAATGTTGAACAAGTTGAAGACATAGCAAAGTCACTGCTTGGAGTAAGGTATGTTTATGGTGGAACAACAACAAGTGGTTTAGACTGCTCAGGTTTTGTGCAATATGTTTACAAAAAAATGGGGGTAGTTTTACCAAGAACAGCAAGTCAGCAGGCAAGAGTAGGATTAGCTGTGTCAAAGGATAATCTAAGAAAAGGAGATCTTGTGTTTTTTGAAACAGTAAGTGCTGGCATTTCTCATGTTGGTATTTATTTAGGTGATGGAAAGTTTATACATGCATCATCAACTAAAAAAGGTGTTACCATATCATCATTAGATTCAGGATATTATAGCGAAAGATATAGAGGAGCAGTTAGAATTTTAAAATAAAGCCTATTAAAGGCTTTATTTTTTTTATGTTAAAAATAATTTTATATAAAAAATATAATAATTTCTTACTTAATTAAATATAATTTAATTGAAATAAAGGAGGGGATAAAATGAGATACACAAGGTTAGAATTAAAAAAGAATGGTTTATCAAAGTTTGAATTAGGTATTTTATATTTTATATTAATAATACCAATAGTATCAATAATGGTGGGTTGGGCCATAACAAATTTTATAATATTACCAAAATACAGTTTAAAAAATAATGGCGTAAATACAATTGCAATTAATAAAGCAAATAAAGTTTATCTATTACAAGTTGGTGTATTTACGAATGAAACAAATGCAAAGAGTATGGTTCAAGAACTAAATAAAATTGGTATATATGGACATTATTATAAAGATAATGATATTTATAGAGTTATAACAGATGTATCTTCAGATTTAAGTTCCATTCAAATTAAAAAGTTGGAACTTGAAAAGAAATGTATTAATTCAATGATAAAGCAGTTAGATATAAAATATAAAAATGATGAACAGGTAGAAAAGACTAAAGATGATATAAATAAGTTAATTATTGCTCAAATATTAGTTAAAGACGGACAAGTTTCTCAGGAGCAGTTTAATCAAATGTTAAAGGAGTTTTATAATAAATATAAAGATGATAATAAAATAAATGATGTAATTAATATTTTAACGGATTATAAAGAAGCCATTAAAAGTAATAATCAAGATAAAGTCATTTATTATATTGTTAAAAGTATGAATTATTATAACGTTGTTCAGACTAAATATTAAATTTTTATTAATATAGATATAGGTATTGTAGATAATATTTTAAAATGATAAACTTATTTGTGATATGATTAAAATTATTATTTTTTGTCAACATTTAAAAGGGGGAAATTTATGGGTAAAACAAAAGAAAAAATATTTGATTTTTTTGTATTGCTTCTTTGTGTCTTAGCAGGTGAAGCTGTATATATAACCCTATCTAAAATAAAAAGTTTGAGTTTTTTAACTACTGAGTTAGTTATAGGAACACAAAAGCCCATAGTTATTGACATTATGTTTTTTAATTTTGTATTAGGTTTTAATTTGAAATTGAATTTATTTACTATTATAGGTTTCATATTAGGTATTATTTTTATAAAAAGAGTTAGGTGATACAAATGAAAATAATTTTAGCATCATCATCTCCAAGAAGAATAGAAATGTTAAAAAATTTAAATTTAAATTTTGATGTTGTTCCATCTGATTTTAAAGAAGAAATAAATTTAAATGACCCTATTGAACTTGTTAAAAATTTTGCTTATAATAAGGCTTTAGATGTAAAGCAAAAAGTTAATGATGAAGCCTTAATTATTGCTGCTGACACTATAGTATATAAAGATGGAAGAGTGCTTGGAAAGCCATCAGATGAAGAAGATGCTTTTAATATGCTTAAATTTTTAAGTGGAGATCGCCACGAGGTTTATACAGGAATATGTGTGATGTTTAGAAATGATTGTATTATTGATTATTCTTGTACATACGTGTATTTTAAAGAATTAAGTGATTTACAAATAAAATGGTATATTGAAACCAATGAACCCTTTGGTAAAGCAGGAGCTTATGCCATACAAGGATTTGGTGGTTTATTTGTTGAAAAAATAGATGGATGTTATTTTAATGTGGTTGGTTTACCAGTAAGTAAACTATATGATATAATTAATAGGATGGGGATAAATTTGTTTTAAGGAGAAGGATAATATGGACTGTTATTCAATCAAAATAAAAGATATCCCCATTAATGAAAGACCAAGAGAAAGACTTTTGAAATATGGTGAAGAAGTCCTATCAAATCAAGAGCTTTTAGCAATAATATTGCGTACAGGCACTAAATCAGAAAGTGCACTTGATTTGGCTAAAAGATTAATTACTAATTATGGAGGAATAACATTTATTGCAAAAAGTTCTGTTTATGAGCTTAGCAAAATAAAGGGTATAGGTCTTGCTAAGGCTTGTGAAATAAAAGCTTGTGTTGAAATAGGCAAAAGGTTAAATTCATTTAAAGGGAATAATAGAGTTAAGATAACTTCACCAGAAGATGTGGCTATGCTTGTAATGGATGAGATGAGATTCCTATCAAAGGAGCATTTTAGAGTTATATTTTTAAATACAAAAAATTGTATTATACAAATAAAGGATATTTCAATAGGAAGTTTAAACTCATCAATAGTACATCCAAGGGAAGTTTTTATAGAGGCAATTAAAGTTAGTTCTGCTTCAATTATATTATGTCATAACCATCCTTCAGGAGATGTAACTCCGAGTCAAGAGGATATAAATATTACGAAGCGATTAATTGAGGCAGGAAAAATAATTGGAATTGAAGTTTTAGATCATATTATAATTGGAGATATAAATTATTTAAGCTTTAAGGAAAAAAATATAATATGACATCATGAAAGGAGTATGAAATATGGGATTATTTAGCATTTCAAAAGATATGGGAATTGATTTAGGAACAGCAAATACTTTAATATATTTAAAGGGCAAAGGAATAATTTTGAGGGAACCATCAGTTGTTGCAATAAGAAATGATAATACAAAGCAGGTTTTGGCAGTTGGAGATGAAGCTAAGGAAATGATAGGTAGAACACCAGGTAATATTGTTGCAATAAGACCTCTTAAAGATGGAGTTATAGCAGACTTTGATGTTACACAAACAATGTTAAATAAGTTTATAAGAAAAGTAACAAATAATAGTTCATTTGTGAAGCCAAGAATAGTTGTTTGTTTTCCATCTGGTGTAACAGAAGTTGAAAAAAGAGCTATTGAAGAAGCTACAAAACATGCAGGTGCAAGGGAAGTTTATTTAATGGAGGAACCTATGGCTGCAGCAATAGGTGCAGGACTTCCAGTTAGCGAACCTACTGGAAGTATGGTTGTAGATATAGGTGGAGGAACAACTGAGGTTGCAGTTATATCACTTGGAGGAATAGTTACAAGTAAGTCTTTAAGAATAGCAGGTGATGAGCTTGATCAGTCAATCGTACAATATATAAAGAAGGAATATAATTTAATGATTGGTGAAAGAACAGCCGAACAGATAAAAATGGAGATTGGGTCAGCTTTCCCAGACGAAGAAGAAACAACAATGGATATAAAGGGAAGAGATCTAATATCAGGTTTACCAAAGGTAATTACAATCTCATCAGAAGAGATAAGAGAAGCAATAAAGGAGCCAGTTGCAGCGATAATAGATTCAATAAAATCAACACTTGAAAAAACTCCACCAGAGCTTGCTGCAGATATTATGGATAAGGGAATAATGTTAACAGGTGGAGGTGCCCTTTTAAAGGGATTAGATAAATTAATAAATAAGGAAACTCATATGCCTGTTCATATTGCAGAAAATCCGCTTGATTGTGTTGCTATAGGTGCAGGTAAGGCTCTTGATAATATAGATAAGTTAGGTTTAAATAAAGGCTTTGGTTTCCCACAAAAAAATAGATAATATAGAAAGAGGGAGCTAAATGGATTTTTTAAAGAACAGGTTGTTAACCATAATACTTGTTCTTTGCCTTGTACTTACTATTTTTATTGGAATTACTGCAAATAATAGAAGCAATGAAGGGGCTATACAAGGGGTAATAAATTCAGTTATAGCCCCAATACAAAAACAGGTATATAATGCGGGGCAAAGGATATATAATATTTTTTCTTTTTTATCTTCAATTTCAACATTAAGGAAAGAAAATATAGAACTAAAAAGTCAGATTCAAGATTTGAAATTAAAATTAATAGACTATGAGAAAATTAAATTCGAAAATACCGAATTAAATAGACTATTACAATATAAAAATGATAATAATTTTAAATATATATCAGCTAATGTTATTGGTAAAGTAGGAGATAATTGGTTTAATGTTGTCATATTGGATGTAGGAAGTAATGACGGGGTAAAAAAAGGTTGTTATGTTAGAGCAGCCGATGGTTTAGTAGGTAAAGTTGTTGAAGTTAATAGTACAACCTCTAAGGTTATGACAATTTTAGATGAAAACTCAAAAATTCCTGTTACAATTAATGAAACAGGTGATGATGGGCTATTAATTGGAAGTAACAACGATAGTTTATGTAAAGTTCAATTTTTGCCAAGTGTAACTAAAGCTGATAAAGGTAATATTGTAATAACAAGTAATATAACAACAAATCCAGATGTTTTAGTACCAAGCGGTATTATAGTTGGAACTATAGAAAGGATTGAATATGAAAAGATAAATTTATCAAAGACTGCGTTTATAAAACCAGCGGTTGATTTTTCAAAAATTAAAAAAGTACAAGTTTTAGTTAAATAAAGGGGAAAGTACAGTGAAAAGAAGTGTTACTTTTGTGCTGATAGGTTTGTTATGTTTAATATTACAAAATACTATATTTATGAATTTTAGTTTTTTTGGAGCAAAAGTTGATTTATTGTTAATTTATATTGTAAGTATTTCGATGTTTCTTGATAAAGTAGAATTAATATTTGTAGTTTTACCAATAGGCATTTTTAAAGATGCCTTTTTTCCTTATATTTTTGGAATTAATACTTTAATTTATTTAATTATTTCTTTTATTGTTAATTTAATTGAAAATAAGATTTACAAGGACACTATATTAATTCCAATATTGTTTACTTTCTTATCAACCTTAATAAAATATATACTTGTTTTTATTTTTATATACCCATCAGGTATATTAAATTATAGTTATGAAAAGGTTTTGATATTATTTATAAATGAGATAATTTTGAATGCGGCTATATGTCCTTTTATATATAACGTTGTTAAAAAAGTAAATATGTCCGAAAAATTAAAAAAGGATTGGAAGTTTTAAGTAGGTGGTTTAATGAAGAAAAATAGAATAAAATACTTTACAATTATATTAATTATGATGTTTCTGACTTTAGCATTAAGGTTAGCCTTCTTACAATTAATAAATGGAGATTATTATAGTCAGCAGGCAGAAGCTGTATTTAGTAGAGTTTATAGTGAAAAACCACAAAGAGGAGAGATTTTAACAACTGAAGGCATTAAACTTGCTACTAATATACAAAGTTTTAATATAATATATACAGATAATAGGAAGGTAGTACCTGAGAAGGATATACCAAAGGTGCTTTTAAAGGTAATTAGAGTTTTAAAGAACGAAACACCTGATTATGAAAAATTGATTTTAGATACTTTACCAATTAAGATTGATAATAATAAGGTTGAATTTGATTTTGATGTTTATGTGTCTGAAGAAGATTTAAATTTAAATGATAATATAAGCCAAGAAGAAAAGTTAAAGAAAATAGAAGAAAAAAGACAAAAAATTCTAAAGGCAAAGGAAGAAAGATTTAAAAAAGACTATAATCTACCTTTAGATTTAGATGCAAACCAAACATTATATGAATTGTTTGTTAAATATAAGATAGCAAATAAAAATGTAGATAGATATATTTTTGTTGAAAATATGAGCCTACAGGAGGCCAAAGATGTATTGTCTTTAAGGCTATTAATTGAAAAAAATAGATTTTATAAATATAAACCTGTTGAAATAGCTAAAAATGTTTCAAGAAAAACAGCTTTTTATATAGCGATGAAATCTGAGGAACTACCTAATGTATCCTTTAATGAAGAACCCTTAAGATATTATCCAAATGGAGATTTTGCCTCACATATTTTAGGATACCTAAGTAGAGCTGGAGAAGACACAGCAGAACAGTATAAAAGTTTAGGCTATGATATAAACAATGAGTGGATTGGTGCAATAGGTCTTGAGGCAAAATTTGAAAATATAACCAAAAACGAATATGGTGCATCCCTAAGGGGAGAACCTAAAGAAAAATATATAACGGTAGATAAATTTGGTAATCAATTAAAATTAATCGGTGAAGTAGAAGGAATACCAGGTGATACAATAGTTACAACAATAAGTTATAATCTACAAAAGGTGGCAGAAGAATCATTAGAGAGGCTATTTAAAAACTTGCAGGAAGGCAAGGTTGATGGAACTAGAAGACCCAATGCCAATAGAGGAGCTGTTGTTGTTGCTAATGTAAAAACAGGAGAAATACTTGCTTTGGTAAGCAAACCAAGTTTTGATCCTAATCTATTTGCAGAGTTTGGTACAATAAAGGATGAAGAAACAAGATTGCGTATTTTCACACCAGAAAAATTTTTAACAGAGACACAAAAATATTATAATGAAGTATTAAAACTTGATATAGTACCAAAGCCCTTATACAATTATGCTACAAAATCATTAGTTCCTCCAGGTTCAACCTTTAAACTATTAACTTCTATTGCGGCACTTGAGGAGGGCATAATAACTCCTAATACAATTATAGTTGATAAGGGTATGTATAGAGAATTACCGGGATTTAAAGGTAATTGTTGGATATGGAATGAAAAACATACAACTCACGGACCGGTTAATGTAGCTAAAGCATTACAGGTATCCTGCAACTATTTTTATTATGCAGTTGCTCAAAAAATGGGATGGGATAAATTTGATAAATGGGTTAAGAAGTATAATTTAATAAGAAATGGTAATAATTCAGCAACAGGAATTGAAATAGGTGAAAATTTTGGTCAAGCAAGTAGTGTAGAAAAAAGGAAGGCACTCTTTATAAGAAAATATTTAAAAAATATAATGGAAAAGCTAAAAATAAAAGAAGATGATAAGTTATTATCAGATATAAAAGAAATGTTTTTAAACGAGAATTTAGATGATACAAGATTAGCTGGACTTAGTGAAAATCAAAAAAAATATATAAATAGTGCATATAACCAATTTATAGCAGAAGCTAAGAGATTATCAGACCTACTAAGTGCATCAATAGGACAGGGAGAAAATCAATTTACACCACTTCAGCTTGCACAGTTTTATATGACTGTAGTCAATGGAGGTAATAGATATAAACTGCATTTAGTTAAAGAGATATTAAATCCTGATGGCTCTTTAAAGTATAAAGTAGAACCTGAAGTATTAGATAAGGTTGAAATAAAACCTGAAACTTATAATGCAGTAATGCAGGGATTACAAAAGGTTAATGAAGAAGGTTCTGCAGCAAGCGTTTTTAGGAATTATCCTATTCCAACAGGAGGAAAAACTGGAACAGTTCAGATTTTCAATGATTTTTCAAGTGAAATAGCTAAAAGGGCAAGTGCAGATGGTGTTGTTGCAAACGGTGTATATGTAGGGGTTGCTCCAATTAATGATCCACAAATAGTAGTTGTAGTATTGGTCTATAATGCTGGACACGGATATTCCTGTGCAAGTGTTGTAAAGGATATTTATGATGAATATTTTGGATTAAATAAAATGCAGCCAAATAGTGAAACATCAAATTCACAGATATCAACAACACACTAATATAATAATAATTAGGGGAGTCATTTTTAAAATGATTCCCCTAATTATTTAGACAAGTTTCAATATCAAAAAATGTATTTTTTAAAATGAATTTGTATGTTAAAATAAATAAGTGTAATAATTTTTTAGAAGGAAATTTAAAATTGACGTAGAATAATATTATTAAGTGACCTTGGAGGTAAAAATGGGTAGCATTGTGATTAAGGGAACTAAAGAAGGGCTAATCCTGTATTTAAATAGCAATAATAAAGAAGTTATTGAAGAAGAAATAATTAATAAACTTGACAATGCTAAGGATTTTTTTAAAGGTAGTAGATTAAAATTAGTGGACAAGCTTAATTTATTAGATGAAACATTTTTGAAATATATGATTGAGTTATTAAAAGAAAGATATGACATAAATGCATATTTTGAAAATATTAAGGTAAAGGAAGAAACAGAAAAGGTTTTTTCTGGCATATATGAGGGAAGAACAAAATTTATAAAAAATACAGTGAGATCTGGACAAAGAATAAATTATCAAGGTAATATTGTAGTTATTGGTGACGTGAATTCAGGTGCAGAGATAATAGCAAATGGTAATATAGTTATTTTAGGTGCTTTAAGGGGAGTTGTACACGCTGGAGCTAATGGTAATAGAAAAGCAATAGTAGCAGCTTATATGTTACAACCATCCTTGTTAAAGATTGCTGATATAACATCGAGGGCTCCTGATGAAAAAATAAAACCTAAGGTACCAGAAGTAGCTAAAGTAAAGGATAATTTAATAGTAATAGAACCATATAAATTTATATGATGATGGAGGGATTAAATAATGGGAGTGGCTATTGTTGTAACTTCAGGAAAAGGTGGCGTTGGAAAAACAACAACCACAGCAAATATAGGTACAGCACTTGCTATGCTTGGAAATAAAGTTGTTGTAGTAGACGCAGATACTGGTTTAAGAAATTTAGATTTACATTTAGGATTAGAAAATAGAATTGTTTATAATTTAGTAGATGTTGTAGAAGGTACTTGTAGATTAAAACAAGCACTAATAAAGGATAAAAGGTTTGACAATTTATTTTTACTACCTACAGCACAAACAAAGGATAAAACAGCAGTTACGCCAGAACAAATGCAAAAATTAATAGATGATTTAAAAAAGGAGTTTGATTACATAATAATAGATTGCCCTGCAGGAATTGAACATGGATTTGAAAATGCTGTAGCTGGAGCAGACAGAGCAATAGTAGTTACAACTCCAGAGGTTTCTGCTGTTAGAGATGCAGATAGAATTATTGGAAAGCTTGAGGCAAAAGGATTAGAAGATCATCAGCTTATAATAAATAGAATAAAATATGAAATGACAAAGAAGGGCGAAATGCTAAATATTGATGATATGACTGATATATTGGCGATTAAGTTACTTGGAATAATTCCAGAAGATGAAAAAATTGTCATTTCTACAAACAGAGGTGAGCCAGCAGTAACTGATGAAAACTCAAAGGCAGGTAAAGCTTATAGAAATGTAGCAAGAAGAATAATGGGGGAAGAAGTTCCATTCTTAGATCTTGAGGAAGAACCATCTGGACTTTTGGCATCAATTAAGAAGATATTCTTTAAGAAGTAAGGGGTGTTGCTATGGATTTATTTAAGTTTTTTAGTAAGGAAACTCCTTCAAAGGATGTAGCGAAGGAAAGGTTAAAATTAATACTCATACACGATAGAGCAAATGTTTCACCACAGTTTTTAGAAATGGTAAAAGGAGATATTATTAGGGTTATTTCAGATTATGCAGAAATTGATGAATCAGGATTGGAAATAAAACTTACAAGAGCAGGTGAGCAAGGAACTTCTTCTCCGGCACTTGTTGCAAATATACCAATAAAGAAGATGAAGGAATTTGGAAGATAAGATGTTTTCTTATCTTCTTTTTTGTTTTATAATATAGTAGTTAAGGAGGTGTAGTATGATTAAAATAAATAAAAAATTGTTTAGATACTTTGATTGGAGTATATTTTTTAGTATGATTGCTATTTGTATTTTAGGAATTACAACTATAATGTTTGCCAATAATGCCTTGGAAACTGGAAATTTTAGAAATACAATTGCTCAATTTATTATATTATTAGTAGCTTTAGTAGCCTTTGTATTTGTAATCACAATTGATTATACAACAATAGGATCCTATTACAAGATAATATATGTTGTTACTAATTTATTAATAATAGCAGTTTTGTTATTTGGTAGGGAAGTAAATGGAGCTAAGGCTTGGCTTGGAATTGGTCCTTTTGGTGGTCAGCCATCAGAATTTGTAAAGCTATCAATTATAATTGGATTATCAAAAATATTAGAGGATGTAGATGAAGTAAATAAATTTGAGGTGTTAAAAAGGGTTGCAATTTTTGTTTTAATTCCTATGGGGTTAATACAGTTGCAGCCAGACTTAGGGACAAATATGATAATTGCAGTTATTGTATTAGGTATATTATTTGTTGCAGGCTTGGATATGAAGTTTATTTATATACCTGTGACTATCCTTGCAATTTTAATACCAATAGCTTGGAATTTAAACATAATTAAGACATATCAAAAACATAGAATACTTGTTTTTTTAAATCCTGAGTTAGATAGATTAGGTGCAGGATATAATGCATCAATGGCTAAGCTTGCTATAGCATCAGGAAGGTTTTTCCCAAAATCATCCTTTGCAGATATAATACAAGGGAATACACAGCTTTCATCAGGTAAATTTATACCAGAAGCTCATACCGACTTTATATTTGCTGTTTTTGCAGAGAATTGGGGATTTTTAGGTTCAATTATTCTTTTAATTTTGTATCTTAACATTCTTTATAAATCTATAAAAATATCAAAGGTTGCAAAGGATAAGTTTGGACAATATCTTGTTATAGGTATTGTTACTATGATAGGATTTCAAATATTTCAAAATATAGGTATGGATATAGGTTTAATGCCTATAACTGGTATACCACTGCCTTTTATGAGTTATGGTGGAACATCTCTATTAACTAATGTTATTGCAATAGGTCTTATTTTAAATGTAAGTATGAGAAGAAAAAAAATAAATTTTTAAAATGCATGCTTTTGCATGCATTTTTTTATTACCTAAAAATAAATATATAGTAGATTAAAAAGGAGGTGCTTTAAATGAATTATTATAATTATAATAGGTTTGTATATAAAAGGAAAAATAATAAATATCTTGAGGGATTTACAAAGAGGCTGGCAGTTGTAGCTGTTATTTTTATTCTTATGTTTACAATAAAGATAACTTATACGTACAATGGTAATACTGTATTATTTAAAATAGAAGAATATTATAGAAAGGATTATACTCAAACTATTAAAAATATAGTTAGTCATAGTAATTATATTAGTGTATTTTCAAATAATATATTTCAAAATAAAAAAGAAGTATTTAAACTTGATTTTATGCCATTAGATGGTCAAATAATTAAGCCCTTTGGTGAATATGTAGATCCAAATAGCAAAAAGAGCTTTTTTAACAATGGTATAGATATTGAAGTTAAAGATACATATAATGTACTGTGTGTTTATGATGGAATAATAGAAAAAGTTGAAAATACAAAGGATAATGGAATAGTAGTAACTGTAAGTCACAAAGATAATTACAAAACAGTATATTATAACCTTATAGAATTAAATAAAGATGTAGGTGAAGAAATTAAAAAAGGCGATATACTTGGAAAAGTTGATAAGGAAAAAAATAAGTCATTTCATTTTGAAGTTATGCACTCAGGAAGCTATGTGGATCCTCTTAAATTTCTAAGCAATAGATAGAGGTAAAAAATGACTTATGTTAAAGTTATTCTTTTATATATGATTTTTTACCTTATGCATGAATTAGCACATATTTTATGTTCCTATATATTCGGGTACACAATTGAAAGCATAAAATTTAAGTGGACAGGATTTAATATAAATTTTAAAGAAGAAATCATCAATCCAATCTATGATGTTGCTATATCATTATCTGGTCCTGCCTCTAATTTGATTTGTATTTTGTTTTTTTATTATGTTTTTTCAAATGAAATTTTGTTTAGGGTTAACTTTGTTCTATTTTTATTTAATATAATGCCATTTAATTATTCAGATGGTGGTAGAACATTAAGAATGATTTTAAAATATTATGTTGGTTTTTATAAATCTTATATTATAGTAAATTTGTGTAGTATCATTTTTGCAGTTTTTCTTTTGATTGTTTCTTTTCTAAATATTAACAAATTAAATTTTATATTAATATTTTTTGTTGGCATAGCAATTATTATAAATTCAATTATTGATTATAATAATATTGTAATAAACATATTAAAGGATGTATATGCGAAAAATACTTTCTTTAAAAACAGAAGGATAATAAAGATTAAATTAAAAGGGGTACAATCTTCAAATAAAATCCTTGATATTATTAAGACTTTTTGTTTTAATAAATATTATGTAATATATGTATTTGAAAATACAAAAATTATAGGTAAGGTTACAGAATATGAGATTATTAATTACTTTTTAAGTTTTGGTAATGTTACTTTTGAAGAATTAATAAAAAAATCTGGGAGGAGTTTTTAATGATAAACTTAAACGAAGAAATATTATTAAAGGTACAAAAGCCAGCACGATACGTTGGAAATGAAGTAAATTCAGTAATTAAGGATAAAAAAGATAAGATAAGATTTGCATTTTGTTTTCCTGATGTTTATGAAGTTGGTATGTCACATTTAGGTTTGAAGATTATCTATCATTTGCTAAATGAAAGAGAAGATTGTTATTGCGAAAGGGCATTTGCTCCTTGGCCAGATATGGAAAGATTAATGAGAGAAAATGATATACCTCTTTTTGCATTAGAAACAAAGGATGCACTTAGTGAATTTGATTTTGTTGGCTTTACATTACAATATGAAATGAGTTATACAAACATAATTAATATGTTAGATTTAGCACATATTCCTTTATATTCAAAGGATAGAAGTAATCATCCTTTTGTTGTTTTTGGAGGCCCTTGTGCTTACAATCCTGAGCCATTAGCAGATATTGCAGATTTTTTTGTGCTTGGTGAGGGGGAAGAAGTATTAAATGAGGTGTTAGATTTATACTCTAAATTTAAAAAATCAAATGCATCAAGGCAGGAGTTTTTAGAGAAGGTAAGTGAAATAGAAGGAATATATGTTCCCTCACTATATGAAATAGAATATAATACGGATGGAACAATAAAGAGGATGGTTCCTAAGAAAGAAACTTATAAAACAAATATAAAGAAGAGAATAATAAAAGATCTAAATAATTCCTTCTATCCAGAAAAGATGATAGTTCCACTTACTGAAGTTGTACATGACAGAATTATGCTTGAGACATTTAGAGGATGTACAAGAGGTTGTAGATTTTGTCAAGCTGGCATGATATATAGGCCTATTAGAGAAAAAAAGACAGAAAAGTTAATTGATTTGGCAGATAAACTTATTAAGGAAACTGGATATGATGAGATATCCTTAACTTCACTTAGTATTTGTGACTATTCAGATATTCAAAACTTGGTTAATAAATTAATTGAAAAATATAAGGAGAGCAATGTTGGCATATCATTGCCGTCACTTAGAATAGACTCCTTCTCTGTTAATTTAATAAATGAGATACAGAAGGTAAGAAAAACAGGACTGACTTTTGCACCAGAAGCTGGAACGCAAAAAATGAGAGATGTTATAAACAAGGGTGTTACAGAAGAAGACTTAATAAAGTCAGTACGTAGTGCCTTTGAATTAGGTTGGAATAATATAAAACTTTACTTTATGATTGGGCTTCCATTTGAAGAAGATGAGGATGTTGAAGGTATTGCAGACTTAGCATATAAAGTTGTTGATGAGTATTTTAAGGTTCCAAAGGAAAAACGTCAAAAGGGACTAAATGTTACAGTTAGTACTTCATCCTTTGTACCAAAGCCCTTTACACCGTTTCAATGGTTTGGTCAAAATACAATGGATGAACTTTATAGAAAACAAAAATTATTAAAGGAAAAAATAAAAAGTAGGTTTATAACATATAATTGGCACGAGACGCCTATTAGCTTTTTAGAGGGAGTATTCTCAAGGGGAGATAGAAGATTAACTAAGGTTCTTGTTAAAGCTTGGGAGTTAGGTTGTAAATTTGATGGATGGCAGGAGCATTTTGACTTTGAAAAATGGATGAAGGCATTTGAAGAGTGTAATATAGACCCACATTTTTATGCAACAAGAGAAAGAAGTTTAGACGAAGTATTGCCTTGGGATTTTATTGATGTAGGTGTAAGCAAAGAGTATTTAATAAATGAATATAAAAAGGCTGAAAAAGGTATTTTAACGCCAGATTGTAGGCAAGGTTGTACAGGATGTGGAATTACAAAACTTTTGAAAGGTGGTAAATGTTTTAATGAATAGATATGTATTTAAACTAAAGAAGATGGGAAATACAAAATATATTTCTCATTTGGATACGATGAGAACTCTTCATAGAGCAATAAGAAGAGCAGGATTACCCTTGACTTATTCAAAGGGATTCAATCCTCATCCAAGTATTTCCTTTGCATCACCTTTATCTGTTGGAATAGAAAGTTTTGCTGAATATATTGATATTGAATTTGATTCTTTTATAGACAAAAATGAAATATTAGAAAAAATTAATTTTAATATGCCAATTGGTTTAGAGGTATTGAAGGTTATACCAATAAACAAAAAAATGCCTACTTGTATGGCAGCAACTTATGCTTCAAGATATGAAATAAAGCTAAAACGTTCTCAAAATAATAAAATTGAAGAGGCAGTAAATAATATTATAAATGCAAAAGAAATCATTAAAACAAAAAAGACAAAGTCAGGAGAAAAATCAATTAATATAAAAGAAATGATTTTTGATTTAAAGATAAAAAATATAGATGAAAACTATTTTATATTAGAATGTATTGTTTTAACTTCAAATTCTGGAAGCTTAAGTCCAGAAGTTATTGCTGATATACTAAAAGAATCTGTTGCAATAGGAGTTCCAATTATAAAAAGAACAGAAATGTATACAAAAGTTAAAAATGATTTAGTACCTCTTGATGAATTCTTTAGCAGGATGTGATTAAATGATACTACTAATAGATGAAAATAATATACAAAACAGAGCTTTACTTATGGATGAAAATAGATTAGTAAAAATCTATATAGAAAATAAATATGAAGAAGATATATGTGACAATATATATGTAGGTAAGATTAAAGGTATTTCAGACAAAATGAAGGTGGCTTTTGTGGATATAGGATTTAAAAAGGAGGCTATTATGCCTCTTTTTTCTAACCAATACACTATTAACCAAGATGTGATAGTTCAAGTAAGTAGGGAAGCAAAAGGTAATAAAGGGCCAAGAGTTAAAGACAAATTACAATTAAAGGGTAGATACATAATTTTAAACATAAATAGTAAAGAAATCAGTATATCTACTAAAAATAAAAATTTCAATACTCAGCATTTAGATAATTACGATGGTAGATACGGATATATAATAAGAACCAATACAACGATAGAAGATATAAAAGAAGTTGAAGAAGAATACTACAGATTATCAAAGATAGCGGACGGAATACTACAAAGAAAAAGTTTTATTAAACCACCATATTTAATCTATAAAAATAATGAGTTTTATAAAAATATTGAAGATGAAATTTTAGATAAAAACATTGAATCAATTAAAGTTAACAATGAAAAATTAAAAAGAGAATTAAGTAAAAGGGATAATTTTAAAGATAAACATATTATAATTGATGAAAATATTCCTTACTTTATAGAAGAAGTTATTAAAAATAATACATCACGAGTTATAACAATGAAGAACGGTGGTAGTGTGATTGTAGATTTAACAGAGGCTTTTACAATAATAGATGTTAATTCATCCTTATCCACTAATACCAATAATGCTTTTGAAATAAATAAGGAAGCGTGTGATGTTATTATAGACTTTATAATAAAATATAATTTAAATGGTAATATATTAATTGATTTTATCGATTTAGATTTCAAAAAGAGAAAAGAGTTAGAGAAATATGTAAATGAAATAATTGAAAAAAAGAATTTAGATTTACAAGTTTTTGGGTTTACTAAATTAGGTATAATGGAAGCTTCACGTAAAAGGTACAATAAAAGTTTTTTTGAGAAGTATTATGATATAGAACTAAAATCAAAAAGTATTTATACTATTTTAAGGGAAATTGAGCTTTTATTAACACAAAAAAATTCAAGTGAAATTTATATTTTAATTAATAATAGTATATACTTGCAAAATGAATCTATTATTAATATATTAGTTAAAGAAATTGAAAAGAAAAATAAAACTAAAATAAAGTTAATTGCAAGTGATATAAAAAACTACAAAATAATAGATGATGAATTAGAATTAAACTTAATAAGAAATAAAAATAACTTATCTATAATTGAAGAAGATGATGATAAAATAATAATTCAGATTAAAAAGTAAAAAAGTGTTGACATAAAAGCCTTATGTATGATAAACTACCATCTGTAGACCGCTCGAGACGGGCTTTAAACCAAAGGGTGCCTTGTTCTACGGCGAGACTGGTTAGAGGAGGTGTAAAAATGTACGCAGTTATAGCAACAGGTGGAAAGCAATACAGAGTGCAAGAAGGTGACCTACTTTTTGTAGAAAAGCTAAATGCTGATGTTGATTCAACTGTTGAAATCAACGAAGTTCTTGCAGTATCAAAGGATGGAAAGTTAACAGTTGGTGCTCCAACAGTTGAAGGTGCAAAGGTAGTAGCAAGAGTTGTTAAGCACGGAAAGGCTAAGAAGGTAATAGTTTTCAAATTTAAGGCTAAGAAGGATTACAGAAGAAAGCAAGGTCATCGTCAACCTTATACTCAAATTAAGATTGAAAAAATCGAAGCTTAATTTATATAGAGCTTTCTTATAAGGAGGTGTAATCAATGGCTCATAAGAAAGGTGTCGGTAGCTCCAAGAACGGTAGAGATAGTGAATCCAAAAGACTTGGTGTCAAGAGAGCAGATGGACAATTTGTTCTTGCAGGCAACATACTTGTAAGACAAAGAGGAACTAAGATACATCCAGGTGAAAATGTAGGTAGAGGAAAAGACGATACTCTATTTGCATTAATAAATGGTGTAGTAAGATTCGAAAGATACGGTAAAGATAGAAAGAAAGTAAGCGTATATCCAGCTGAAATTGCACAATAATAAATGCACCCAGTAGGGTGCATTTTTGTTGCATTTTATATATTGGTGGTGTATTATTTAAATGTTAATACACTTGCAAGTAGGTGATTTTATGAAGGATAAATCAAACATAAAATGGTGTATGAATCAAATGCGAAAACAGAGGCACGATTTTATGAATTACTTACAGGTTATTTATGGATATCTACAAATAAATAAACCTGAAGAAGCATTAAACTATATAAAAAAAATAAACTCAAGAATGTATATGTTAAGCCAACTTTATAATCTTGATAATAGCTATTTATCTTTAATAATTAATGACATAATAAATTCAATAGAGAGATGTGCACTTGAATGGCAATTAAAAAATTTAAATTTTTACATATCAGAAGAAAAATTAAGCAAAAATATTAACAAGTACATAGAAAATTTAAATACATTTAAGCAGGAACTTTATGATATTTTAAGAAAAGAATTTAAAAAACAGGAGATCTATATAGATGCAAAAGAAATTGAAGAAGGGGTACAAATTTTATTATACAATGATATGGAAATTGACTTAAATAATAACAATTTAAACTTTATTCTAATTTCTGAAAATATATCACTATATAAAGAAAACGATAAGAAAATTGTAATGATTAATATACAGTAAGGTGGTGAACATTATGTTTGTAGATGTAGCTAAGATATACGTTAAAGCAGGCGATGGAGGACACGGTTGTGTATCATTTAGAAGAGAAAAGTATGTTCCATTTGGTGGACCAGATGGTGGAGATGGTGGACGCGGTGGAGATGTTATATTCAAAGTTGATGTCAATATGCGTACATTATTAGATTTTAAATATCAAAAGAAATATGAAGCTCAGCGTGGAGAAAATGGTGGTACAAATAACAAATTCGGTAAAGACGGTGAAGATTTGGTTATAAAGGTTCCAGCAGGTACTGTAATAAAGGATGCAGAGACTGAAAGAGTAATAGCTGATTTAGTAGAGGAAGGTCAAGAATTTGTAGTATGTAAAGGAGGAAGAGGTGGAAGAGGAAATACAAGATTTGCAACTCCAACAAGGCAGGCACCTAATTTTGCAGAACCAGGTATGCCTGGGGAAGAAAAATGGATAACACTTGAATTGAAGTTGTTAGCTGATGTTGGATTAATAGGATTTCCTAATGTAGGTAAATCAACAATTTTATCAATGGTAACTGGTGCTAAACCCAAAATTGCAAATTATCACTTTACAACCCTTAAACCAAACCTTGGTGTTGTTGAAATGCAGGGAGTAAAGAGTTTTGTTTTAGCTGATATACCTGGTTTAATCGAAGGAGCACATGAGGGAGTAGGACTTGGAATAGATTTCCTAAGACATGTAGAGAGAACAAAGGTTTTAATACACGTTATAGATGCATCAGGAATTGAAGGTAGAGATCCAATAGATGATTTCTATAAAATAAATGAAGAGTTGAAACTGTACAGTGAAAAATTATCAAAGAAACCACAGGTAGTTGCAGCAAATAAGTGTGATATTCCAGGTAGTGAAGAGAATGTTAAGAGATTGAGGGAAGAGCTTGGTAAGCAAGGAATTGAGGTATTTGAAATATCAGCAGCAACTAATAAAGGATTAAAGGAAGTTATGTTATATGTAAGCAATATGCTTGATAACATTGTTGAAGAAAAGCAAGAATATGAGGTATATGTTCCAAAAGAAAAGAAATTTACTTATACTATTAGAATAGATGAAGATGGAACATATGTAATAGAAGGTTCCTTTGTAGATAGATTACTATTAAGTGTTAACATTTATGATAGTGAATCATTAAAGTATTTCCATAAGGTTTTGGAAAAACGTGGAATAATAGATGAATTAAGAAAAATGGGTATAAAAGATGGTGACCTTGTAAGAATGAATGATTTTGAATTTGAATTCATAGAATAGGAGGATAGATATGCTGACGAGTAAACAAAGAAGCTACTTAAGAGGGTTAGCAAATAGTATAGATTCAATAGTTCAAATTGGTAAAGAAGGAGTGGACGATAGAGTACTTGCACAAATAGATGAAGCATTAGAAGCAAGAGAAATAATAAAGCTTAATGTATTAAAGAATTCATTACTAACTGCAAGAGAAGCTTGCGATATAGTCTGTGAAGAATTAGACGCTGATCCTGTTCAAGTAATTGGTAATAAATTTGTAATATATAGACAATCTAAAAACAAACCCAAAATAGAATTACCTATGAAAAAATGATATGTTAAGTTATAGGTGCCATAATTATAAATTTTATATGGCACTTTCCTTTTTTCTGTTTTAAACGCATATTTATATACTTTTATTTTTTATTACTTTTTTATATAATAAAAAAGTAATTTTTGTTAGGAGTTGATTTTATGTTATCAGTTGGTATAATGGGTGGTACCTTTAACCCAATACATAATGGCCATTTAATAATTGCAAACGAAGTCCTAAATCAAATGAATTTAGATAAGATATTTTTCATACCAGTAGGAAGACCTCCGCATAAAAATATAAGTGATATTGCAAGTGCTCAAGATAGATTTAATATGGTAAAGCTTGCAATTAATGATAATAAAAAATTTGAAGCACTTGATATTGAAGTAAAAAGAACTGGTTTTACTTATACAATTGATACACTAAAAACATTGAATAAACTCTATGGTAATTACAAATTCTTCTTTATAATAGGTTATGATACATTAAAGGAGCTACATACTTGGAAGCAAATTGATGAAATTCACAATTATTGCAGCTTTGTTGTTGTAAATAGAAATTCAGAAAAAGACGATATATTAGATTTAATTACAAATTATCGTAAAAAGTATAATTTAGATATTCGTTTTATAAGTATACCTAATATTGATATATCATCATCTGTGATAAGAAATAAATTAAAAAATCAAAAATCTATACAGTATTATGTACCAAGTGAGGTTGAAAAATATATATATGCGAACAATCTCTACTCAAATAAAATAAATAAAGAAGAAATCATAAATTTTGTTAAGCAAAGTTTAGATGAAAAAAGATACAGACATTCAATTAATGTATCAAAGATGGCAGTTAAATTAGCACAAAAATACAACATAGATAAAGAAAAGGCTGAAATAGCATCTATTTTGCACGATAATGCAAAAAATTTAAGTTTAGATGTAATTATGGGATACATAAAAGATTATGGGATAATGCTAAATGAAATAGATAAAAAGTCACCACAAATTTTACATTCCTATGTAGGGGCATATATAGCAAAGGATAGGTTTAATGTTGATAGTGATATATTTAATGCGATATATTATCATACTGTTGGAAGAAAAGATATGTCTATCCTTGAGAAAATAATTTATATTGCAGACATAATAGAAGAGGATAGGAATTTTGATGGTGTAGATGAAATTAGAAAGCTATCATTTGAAAATTTAGATTTAGCAATTATAAAATCCTGTGATTCAACGATTAAGTATTTGTTAGAAAGAGGATTACTTATCCATCCTAATACTGTAGAGCTAAGAAATAGTTTATTGGATATGGGGGAGTAATATGAAAAGACTAATTAAAATAATTACAATCCTTTTATTTATAGTTTTAATACCAATATTTATATTAAGTATTAATAAACCAAAAGCAGCAAATTTATTGTTAGTTGGGGTTGATGCAGGTGACTATGAACACAAAGATGCTCCTAAACGTTCTGATACAATAATGTTAATTCATCTTGAACCAAAGGACAAAAAAATATTTATATATTCAATACCAAGAGATACAAGAGTAAAGGTTAATGGAGAATTTAGAAAAATAAATTCTGTACACGCTATTGGAGGAATAGATTTATTAAAATATAAGTTAGAAGATATGTTAAAAATAAACATAAATAATTATGTTAAAGTTGATTATAAAGCTTTTAGGGAATTGATTGATGCAATTGGAGGAGTTGATGTAATTATACCCTTTGATATGAATTATGATGCAAGAGATATTAAAATACATTTTAAAAAGGGTGAAAAGGTGCATTTAGATGGGCAAAAGGCAGAACAATTTGTAAGATGGAGAAAAAATAATGATGGAAGTGGATATGCTTTAGGAGATATAGGTAGAATATCAACACAACAGGAGTTTTTGATAAAAGTAGCTGAAAAACTAAAGTCACCACTTACACTTGTAAAGTTTCCAAAGATTTTAGGTGTTGTATCAAAAAATGTACAGACTGACCTAAATGGAATTGATATGATAAAATATGCTATATCCTTCATAGGCATATCAAAAGATGAGATTAAAACAAAAGTAATGTCTGGAGAACCAAAGTATATAAATTCAGTTTCATATTATATACCAAGCTATAAAAATGATTATGAGTTTCTAAGATATTATAGATCTAGAATAACAGGCAATAAGGTTGATTGTAGTATACAAATATTAAATTCAACAAATAAAAGTGGACTTGCTGCAAGATATAAAGAATTGCTAAAGGAAAATAAATATGAAGTAAGTAAAATAGGAAATTATAACAAAAAATTAGATCAAACACTTATATATTGTAATGATGAAGAAGTTGGCCAAGAAATTAAAGAGATTATAGGATGTGGCATAATAAAAAAATATGATAATCAGGAAGAAGATGTTGTTGTCATATTAGGGTTAGATAGTGTAAAATAATTATGTCTTTTTTTATTAAACCACCATATAAATATAATAAGAAATATTTAATTAAAGTTAGGAGGAATGTTTCTTGATGGGAACATCTGGCATGGCATATTTTATTGGTAAAACAGCATCTGAAAAAAAGGCCAGGGATATAAAAATTTTAGACGTTAAAGGTTTATCTGAGATAGCGGATTATTTTGTTATTTGTAGTGGGACATCGACTATACAGGTTAAAGCTATAGCTGATGAGATAGAAGAAAAGATGGCAGAAAAGGGATATGAAATAAATCATAAAGAAGGATATAATTCTGGAAAGTGGATATTGTTGGATTATGGTGAAGTAATTGCACACATATTTTATGAAGAAGATAGAGAATTTTATGATTTAGAAAGATTATGGATAGATGCAGAGGCAATTAGTATATAATCTTTGACAATTAAAGATTAATATAGTATAATATACAAAAAATAAATATTGTTGCCTTCTGAGGAGTAGTAGGAATTTACGGCATTCAGAGAGCTGGTGGACGGTGCAAACCAGTTGTACGAAATTCTGAACTCGCCTCGATGAAAAGAGGGCAGGGAGACCTATATCTGATTAAGTGGACCAATTTATGGTCAAGTAGGGTGGTACCGCGAGAAGTTGCCTCGTCCCTATATTTAGGGGTGAGGCTTTTTATATTGCAAAAGAATTTTTATGGAGGTGGAGTTATGGCATTTTATGATTTTGAAGGTATAGAAAAAAAGTGGCAAGAAAAATGGGAAAAAGAAAATAATTTCCACGGTGAAGATTTTTCAGAAAAACCAAAGTATTATATGCTTGTTATGTTTCCTTATCCTTCTGGAAAGCTTCATATGGGACATGTTAGAAATTATTCAATAGGTGATGTTATAGCAAGATTTAAAAGGATGCAAGGGTATAATGTACTACATCCAATAGGTTTTGATGCATTTGGATTACCTGCTGAAAATGCAGCAATAAAACATGGCATACCTCCAAAGGATTGGACAATAAGCAATATGGCTGAAATGGAGGATCAATTAAAAAGATTAGGATTTAGTTATGACTGGCAAAGAGAAGTAAAAACTTGTATGCCAGAGTATTATAAATGGACACAATGGATGTTCTTACAAATGTATAAAAATGGTTTAGCCTATAAGAAAAAATCATTTGTAAATTGGTGTCCATCTTGTGAAACTGTTTTAGCAAATGAGCAGGTTGTAAATGGTGAATGTGAAAGATGTGGAACACCTGTAGGCAAGAAGAATTTAGAACAATGGTATTTTAAAATAACAGATTATGCTGAAAGACTTTTAAATGATATTGATAGACTAAAGGGTTGGCCTGATAAAGTTAAAATAATGCAAGAGAATTGGATAGGAAAAAGTACAGGTGCACTTATAGATTTTAAAATAGAAGGCAGAGAAGATAAGATTACTGTATTTACTACAAGACCAGATACAGTTTTTGGTGTAACATATATAGTTCTTGCTCCTGAACATCCTTTGGTGCAAGAAATTTCAAAGGGAACTGAGTATGAAAAACAAGTAACTGAATTTGTAAATAAAATGCAATTTGTAAATGAAGTTACAAGAACATCCTCTGATTTAGAAAAAGAGGGTGTATTTACTGGAGCCTATGCTATAAACCCTGCAAATGGTGAGAGAATTCCAATTCTAACAGCAAACTATGTACTTTTAGATTATGGCACAGGTGCTGTTATGGCTGTACCTGCACACGATGAAAGAGATTTTGATTTTGCTAAGAAATATAATTTGCCAATTAAAGTTGTAATAAATCCTGAGGGAGAAAATTTAAATCCTAATACTATGACTAATGCATATACTGAAGATGGAATAATGTGTAATTCAAAGCGATTTGATGGAATGAAGAATAGAGAGGCTTATAATAAAATAATAGATTATTTAAAGGAAAAAGGAGCTGGAGATTATAAAGTAAATTATAGATTAAGAGATTGGTTAATATCAAGACAAAGATATTGGGGTGCACCAATTCCAATAGTATATTGTGATCATTGTGGGGAAGTGCCAGTACCTGAAGAACAGCTTCCTGTATTGCTTCCAGAGGATGTTGTATTTACTGGAAAAGGGGAGTCTCCACTTACAACATCTGAATCATTTATGAATACAACTTGCCCAAAATGTGGTGGTAGAGCAACAAGAGAAAAGGATACGATGGATACATTTGTTTGCTCATCTTGGTACTTCTTAAGATATACAGATGCTACAAATCAAAATAAAGCATTTGATTTTGAAAAAGCAAAGTATTGGATGGATGTTGACCAATATGTTGGTGGAGTTGAGCATGCAATTTTACACCTACTATATTCAAGATTTTTTACGAAAGCTCTATATGATTTCAAAATATCACCAGTAGATGAGCCATTCAAAAATCTTTTAACTCAAGGAATGGTACTAAAAGATGGTGCAAAAATGTCAAAATCTAAGGGTAATATTGTGAGCCCTGAGGAGATAATAAAAGAATATGGAGCAGATACTGCAAGATTGTTTATTATGTTTGCTGCACCTCCAGAGAGAGACTTAGAGTGGAGTGATCAAGGTGTTGAAGGTTGTTTTAGATTCTTAAATAGAGTTTGGAGATTGGTTGATGAACTAAAGGATAGATGTAAAACAACTTCGACAATAGACCTTCAACAATTATCAAAAGATGATAAGGAAATGAGAAGAATATTACACTCAGTAGTAAAGAAGGTAACTGAGGATATTACTGAAAGATTTAATTTTAATACTGCTATAAGTGCTACTATGGAACTTGTAAATGCACTATATCAATATAAAGAAAAAGAAGATGCAAAGGATGAAATATTAAAAGAGGCAGCAGAAAAGCTAATATTAATTTTAGCTCCATTTGTACCACATATTACTGAAGAACTTTGGGAAATGATAGGAAAAACAGGAAGTGTACACCAACAAATGTGGCCAACTTATGATGTTGAGGCATTAAAGCAAGATGAAATAGAGATAGTTGTTCAAATTAATGGAAAGTTGAGAGGAAAGATTTTAGTTTCACCAAATGCATCACAGGAAGAGATACTATTAACAGCAAAGAATGATGAAAAGATTAAGCAAAGCTTAGAAGGAAAACAAATTGTAAAAGAAATAGTTGTACCAGGAAAAATTGTAAATATAGTTGTAAAGTAAGCATAAAAAGAGCCATAGGTTAAATTCCTATGGCTTTTTTTAAAATATATCCTGTTATAATTCGAAATAATGAAGTATATATTTGATATAAAAAGAATAATGAATTAAAATTTGCAAATTTTTGATAGACAGTTTATAATAAATATATAATATACAATTGGAGGTTGGTAAAATGGAAAAAGTGGTTATAAGCACTAATAATGCTCCAGCAGCAATTGGTCCATATTCACAAGCAATAAAATATGGTAATTTAGTATTTACTTCAGGACAAATACCAATAAATCCTCAAACAGGTGAGCTTGTATCAAATGATGTAAAACTTGCAGCGAGACAGTCATTAGAAAACGTAAAGGCTATATTAGAAGCAGCAGGGACTTCAATGGATAAAGTTATAAAAACAGTTATATTTCTTAAGGATATTAATGATTTTGCTGCAGTAAATGAAGTATATGGTGAATACTTTAAAGAAAAAATGCCTGCAAGATCAACAGTTCAAGTAGGTAAGCTACCAAAGGATGCATTAGTTGAAATTGAAGCAATTGCTTACATAGAATAAAAGGGCCTTTTTATATTAGGCCCTTTTTCCTTTTATATTTTCTATAAAATCCTCTTAAAAGGAATACAGCTACAAGAGGATATATATACATTTTATAGTTTATTTTGTTTAAACTCATATTATTGAAAACTAAATAATCCTGTAGAGAGATTAAATCAATTGAGTCTATTACCTTGCCATCAATAAGCAATTCAATTTTTCCTACTACTTCATTTTTATGTATACTTTTTATGTTTTGTTTTAGAATTACGTTTTGTGCTGGAATTTTATTATCATTTATATTTTTCATAAAATAAAAATCTCTATTTGCTGCAACAGGTATCAATGTTTTGCCTTCATTTAGTTTAAGGTATGTGTAGGGAACAGTACTGTCTATTAATTTCTCTTTTGAGTAATTATTAAAACCATATTCAAAAAGCTTAATTACATCATTATATACAGGAGACGGTGATTTCATTACTACTACTATTAAATTGATTCCATCCTTTGTTGCAGAACCCACGAATGTATTTTTAGCTTTAATTGTGTAGCCTGTCTTTATTCCTGTTGCATATTGATAATAATATTTACCTCCATTCCACAGAAGCTTGTTATGATTATTAATATATCTTGTTTCTGGTTGCTTGTTTGTTGGTGGTATAATGTATTGTCGAGTTGATACGATAGTTTTAAATACTTCATTTTTCATTGCATATTTTGCAATAAGTGCCATATCGTATGCAGTTGTATAATGATTTTCATCATAAAGACCGTGTGGGTTTGAAAAATATGTATTTTTACATCCTATTTTATAAGCATATTCATTCATAAGTTTAGTAAATTCCTCAACGCTTCCTGATATATGTTCAGCTAAGGCTTCAGCGACATCATTAGCTGAGGCAAGCATTAAAGCGTATAGTAGTTGTTCAACAGTAAACTCTTCTCCTTCGTGTATATAAATTTTACTTCCTCCAACAAAGGGAGGATTTTTACCTACTATTACTTTGTCTTGTAGATTACACTTTTCAATCACAATTATAGAGGTTAATATTTTTGTTATACTGGCTGGTGCTAAAATTTGTTGGGAATTTTTTTCGTAAAGTATTTGTCCAGTATCTGCATCAATTAAAATAGCAGCTTCAGAGGCTAAATCAATATTTTCTAATGCAAAGGCTGATATATTAAATGCATTTAAACAAAAAAACATTGTTATAAAAAAGAATAATATTCTTTTCACTTTGTGTCTCTCTCCTTTCAGTAAGTTAAATTATATCAAAAAAAAATTTTATTAACAATAAAGTTTAAATAAAATATAGCTGGTTAGAATTTTAATTGAGTTTATTATACGAGGTGATACTATGAATCTAACAAAAAATCAAAAGGTAGGTTTATATGTATTTGCAATTATAGTCCTTTTTATAGGTTCTATTAAGTTTTATTCATTAAAGAAGGCTGAGGATGATATAGTTGTAATAAAAAATGAGGCAACAAACAAAAAAGAGATTCAAGTTTATATTTGTGGTGAAGTAAAAAAGCCCGGTGTTTATAAAATTAATGATGATAAACGTATAATAGATTTAGTTTATTTAGCTGGTGGTTTTACAGATAATGCGAATTTAGAGGCAGTAAATTTAGCTACTAAATTAAAGGATGAAGATTATATTAAGATTCCCACAAAGAATAAAAATGAAAAGGATAAAGGCATAATAGATTCAAGGGATGATGCAGATAAGATTAATATAAATACTGCCTCTATAGAAGAGTTGAAAAAATTACCAAGAATAGGAGACGCTCTTGCTAAAAGAATAATAGAATATAGAAATAAAAATGGTCCCTTTAAAAGAATTGAAGATTTAAAAAATGTAAGTGGTATAGGTGATAAAATGTTTGAAAACATAAAGGATTTGATTAGTATTTATTGATATAATGATACTAATGTAATAAAATAAATTTGAAGGGAGGGACAATAATGATAGACATAAAACTTACACAAATGGTTAAAGCAGCTGGCTGAGCTGCAAAGATTGGTCCTGAGACCTTGGCACAGGTTCTGTGTCATTTACCAAAAGTATATGATAAAAACCTTATTGTTGGAATAGAAACCTCTGATGATGCAGCTGTATATAAAATAAATGAAGAAATGGCAATCATACATACAGTGGATTTTTTTACTCCTGTGGTGGATGATCCATATCTTTTTGGTCAAATAGCTGCTGCAAATTCACTAAGTGACATATATGCTATGGGTGGAGATGTTTTATTGGCATTAAATATAGCCTGCTTCCCTGCCTGCAAAGACATTAATATTTTAGGTGATATATTAAAGGGTGGTGCTGATAAAGTAATAGAGGCCAATGCTATTATTGCAGGTGGTCATACTATAGATGATGATGAGCCTAAATATGGACTGTCTGTCATTGGAGTTGTAAAGCCAAATAATATATGGGTTAATTCAAATTCAAAACCGGGAGATCTGCTTATTTTAACAAAGCCAATAGGAACAGGTATAATAAATACAGCAATAAAAGGAGAACTAGCTGAAGAGAAACAGATAGAAGAAGCGGTAAAAACAATGTCGACTTTAAATATGTATGCAGCTAAAATTGCAAAAAACTATAAAATAAATTCTTGTACAGATATTACTGGATTTGGACTTGCAGGACATCTTTATGAAATGGCAAAGGGCAGTAATGTAACAATTCATATTGAGTGGGATTCTATTAAATTATTAACTGGAGTAGAAGAATTTGCAAAGATGGGTATTATACCAGCAGGTTGCTATAGAAATAAGGAATATTTGAAGGACAAATATATTAATCTAAAAAATAGTGAATTTATTGAGGATATAGTATTTGATCCACAAACATCCGGTGGTCTTGTATTTTCATTAGCTGGTGATGAAGCTATAAATTTGTTAAGGGATTTAGAACAAAATAATGTACAAGCATTTATAGTAGGTTATGTTACAGAATTTGATGGAAAATACATATATATTGAATAGGAGGTCAAAATGAATAAACTATTATCATCACTTCCTAAAGTTGATGTATTATTAAATGAAAAAAGAATTAAGGTATTTTTAGACAAATTTCCAAGAAATTATGTCCTTGATGTTATAAGAACTGTAGTAGATAGTTATCGAAAAAGAATTTTATCTGGCAATATACAAGAGATTGATATTGAAGAAATAATAAGAGATATTTGTAACCAATTAGAGATAAATTATAGACCAAGCTTAAGAAGAGTAATAAATGCAACAGGAACAGTAATTCATACTAACTTAGGAAGAGCACCAATTTCTAAATATGCATTAGAGCAAGTTATGGAAATAGGAGAAAGATATAACAATTTAGAATATAATTTAGATGAGGGTAAAAGAGGCTCAAGATACAGTCACGTAGAACATATTATATGTAAATTAACAGGAGCAGAGGCTGCAATGGTTGTTAATAATAATGCAGCTGCAGTGCTTTTAGTATTATCAACAATTGCAAAAAATAAGGAAGTTATAGTATCAAGAGGACAATTAGTAGAAATTGGGGGTTCATTTAGAATTCCTTTAGTTATGGAACAAAGCGGTGCCATACTTAAAGAAATAGGAACAACAAATAGAACACATTTATATGATTATGAGTGTGCAATAAATGAAAATACGGCAGCTCTGCTAAAAGTGCATCAAAGTAATTATAGAATTCTTGGCTTTACTGAAGAAGTCAGTTTAGATGAACTTGTTGTATTAAAGGAAAAATATAAATTACCTCTTATCGAGGATATTGGAAGTGGTGTATTAATTGATCTATCAAAATATGGGTTGAACTATGAGCCAACTGTACAAAACAGTATAAAAAAAGGTGTTGATGTTGTTACGTTTAGTGGAGATAAATTGTTGGGTGGACCTCAAGCTGGAATAATTGTAGGTAAAAAGGAATTAATCCAAAGAATGAAAAAAAATCAGCTAACAAGAGCATTAAGAATAGATAAATTTACACTAGCTGCACTTGAAGCTACATTAAATTTATATTTAGATGAAGAACGAGCTGTAAAGGATATTCCTATATTAAATATGTTAACACTTGATTATGAAGAACTTAGAAGGAGGGCTAATAAATTATTAAGAATATTGAAAAGAGCAATTAAAGAGGATAGGGCAAAAATTACTGTAAGAGAAGATTATTCAACTGTTGGTGGTGGTGCAATGCCTCTTGAAATAATTCCAACATTTGCTGTTTTTATAGAACCTAAAAATAAAAAAGTTGAAAAGATAGAAGAAGAACTTAGAAAATGTCAAATACCTGTAGTTGTAAGAGTTGGTAGAAATAGTATTATATTAGATGTTAGAACTTTGTTTGAGGATGATTATACGATAATAAAAAATAATTTAGATGGCATCTTATAGGAGGCAATATTAATGCAAAATGTAATTATAGGAACAGCAGGACATATAGATCATGGAAAAACTACATTAATTAAAGCTTTGACAGGCAGAGATACGGATACATTAAGAGAAGAAAAAGAAAGAGGAATTACAATAAATTTGGGTTTTACTTATTTTGATCTACCAAGTAAAAGAAGAGCAGGTATAGTTGATGTTCCTGGACACGAAAAATTTATAAAAAATATGTTGGCAGGTGTAAGTGGAATAGATATTTTTCTTCTTGTTATTGCTGCAGATGAGGGGATAATGCCTCAAACAAGGGAACATCTAAATATTTTAAAGTTACTTGACATAAAAAAAGGAATTGTAGTGTTAACCAAAATAGATTTAGTTGATAAAGAGTGGCTTCAATTTGTTTCAGATGATGTAAAGGAATTTTTAAAGGATACTCCATTTAAAGGTGCACCAATAATACCAGTATCTTCTATTACAAAGGAAGGTATTGATATGCTTGTAAATACTATTGATAATCTGACTAAAGAAATTAATGAAAGGGATATATTAACAGATTTTAGATTGCCTGTAGATAGAAGCTTTACTGTACCGGGATTTGGTACTGTTGTGACAGGAACATTAATATCAGGAAGTATAACTGTTGGTGAAGAATGTGAAATATACACAAAAGGGCTAAGGGGTAAAGTTAGAAATTTACAGGTTCACGAAAAAGATGTAAAAACGGCATTTGCAGGTCAAAGAGTAGCAATAAATATATCAGGTGTAAAAAAAGATGATGTTGAAAGAGGAGATGTTGTTGCAAAAATAGGGAGTTTAGAAAGTTCTATGATGATTGATTGTAGGTTAAATTATTTAGAGGATGCACCTAAAAAACTAAAAAATAGAGATAGAATTAAGCTATATCACGGAACAAAAGAGATTATAGGAAGAGTCATATTGTTAGAAAAAGATGAATTAGCACCTGGGGATACGGCATTAGTTCAATTTAGGTTAGAAGAACCAATTGCGTCAAGAAGAGGAGATAAATTTATAATAAGAACATATTCACCTATGATTACAATAGGGGGAGGAACAATATTAGAACCTAATGCTAAAAAGCATAAGATAGGCGATTCAAGGGTGATTGAGGAGTTATTAATAAAAGAAAAAGGTACAGCTTATGAATTGGTTGAAAAGATAATTGAAAAGCATAGTCAAAGTTTCCCCAATATAGATGAAATAAGAAAATTAGCTGGTAGAGGAATAGAAAATTTGGAACAAATTATCGAAGGTTTATGTATCGATAAAAGAGTGCATTTAATTGATATTGGAACTGAAAAAATTTATGTTCACTTTTCCTATATAAAAAGTCTTAAAGAAGACGCAAAGCAAATTTTAAATGAATATCACATTAAAAATCCATTAAATTATGGTATGAATAAAGAGGAATTTAAAAATAAGCTTTTTGAACAAGAAAAAAGGACTAAGTTAATTGATATGTTATTTAATTTACTAAGAGAGGATACAATTGATTTAAATACAAAATATGTAAAGCTAAAGGGTTTTGAAATAAAACTTAATAAGAGACAGACAGAAATAAAAGAAAAAATATTAAATGAATTAAAAAATGCAAACTTAATGCCGCCTAAAATTGATACTATTTTAGATATTTTTGGAAGAGAAAAGGAGACGGCAAAAGCAATTTTAAATCTATTGATAGAAGATGAAGTTTTAGTGAAAATTGAAAATGAATACTATATTATGAAAGATAATATAGATTATGTAAAGCAATGGATTGCGGACTATATAGAAAAAAAGGGTGAGATTTCAACTTCAACATTTAGAGATGAATTAAAATTGAATAGAAAATATGCTGTAATGATATTAGAATACTTAGATTCAATAAAGTTTACAAAAAGGATTGAAGATAAAAGAGTGCTCTATAGATAAAATTAATAATTTTTGTTTGTTTATTTTATTTACAAATAGAAATATTTAATGTATAATAAAATGGCACGGGGGTAGATAGGTGCTGGTGTGCCTACCGGTCTTCAAAACCGAGTTGACGGGCTAATAACCCGTTGGGTGGGTTCGATTCCCACATACTCCCGCCAGATAAGAATTCTAAACGCCTAAAGGGCGTTTTTTTATTTTTTAATGTTTGACAATCAAAATAATTTTTATTATAATAAATGTAAACCAATAAACAATAACAAGTTTACAAAGGAGGTAATTATGAAAACAAGGGATTTAGTAATAATTAGTTTATTTTCAATATTAACAGCTATAGGTGCATACATAAACATTCCCATATTTTATGTGCCTTTTACCTTACAAATAATTTTCGTTATTATGTCTGGAATAGTTTTAGGAGCAAAAAGGGCAGCACTTTCTCAGATACTATATTTACTTATGGGACTAATAGGTATTCCAGTCTTTGCAGGTGGAACTGCAGGGATACAAGTAATATTAAAACCAAGTTTTGGATATATAGTAGGTTTTATATTAGGTGCGTATACAACAGGTAGAATAATTGAAAAAGTTAAAAGGCAAAATATAGTTGCCTATATAATAGCAGGTTTGTTAGGACTTGCTGTTGTCTATCTATTAGGGGTAACATATTTATATTTAATTTTAAATATATATTTTAAAAAAGGTGTAACTATGTTTTGGGCAATTAAGAATGGTATTTTGATATTTTTACCCTTTGATGTTATAAAATGTTTTATTGCTGCATTTGTTGGTTTGAAAATAAATAAGATTAGAAATTAAAATAAAAGAATGCCGAAAGTATTTATCGGCATTCTTTTATTTTCCATTATACATATTGTGTAGACTTACTTCTCCTGAAAGCAATTTTTCAATTTTTCCATCATTGTCTATAACTAATTGTCCGTCATCATCAATATCTACTACTTTTGCTATATATTTTTCGTTAGGTTTAATTATTTCAACATATTTATTTATTAAAGCAGAATTTTTACGTACTATTTCTAAATAAGGTCTTATATCTTTTGTAGATAAATAGTCTATATAAAAATCCTCAAAGTTGTTTAATATTTCAGCAGTTAATTTTTTTCTATCAATAAATTTACCTGTTTCTATTCTTAATGAGGTTGCAATTTTCGTTAATTCTTCATTAAAATCTTCTACTTCTGTATTTACATTTATTCCAATTCCAATTACTAAGGAATTAATGTGATTTAATTCTGCATTCATTTCTGTTAAAATTCCACATATCTTTTTTCCATTAATTAAAATGTCATTTGGCCATTTGATTTTTATATCAACATTGAATTTGCAAAGTGTATTATATATTGATGAGGCAGTAATAATTGTTAATTTATGTGCTTCTGAAGGAGGTAAATTAGGATGGAGAATTATTGACATCCAAATACCTTTTCTTTTAGGTGATACCCAGGTTCTACCTAATCTACCTCTACCCTTTGTTTGTTCTTCTGCTATTATAACTAACCCATCTTTACAGTTTTGTGAAATAGACTTTGCAAAAGTGTTAGTTGAATCAATGCTTTCATAATACAAAATATCGTGACCTATAAATTTTGTTTTTAAAAATGGTGATATTTCATCAAAGGATAAAATATCTGGGGAACTAATAAGTTTATAGCCGTTTTTAGTTAATGAATCTATTTGATAACCTTCCTTCTTTAGCTGATTTATATGTTTCCATATGGCAGCACGTGAAATGCCTAATAATTTACTTATTTCTTCCCCTGAAACATATGTATCAGATGACCTTAAAATATTTAGAATTTTAGATTTCATTAAATCACCCCATTGATGGTATTTCTATTTTATTATATATTAGAAAATGCAGAAGTATCAATAATTAAAAAAATATTGCAATTAAAGGAATATATTGTTAAAATAATTAGAGAGGTGGCAAATGAAAAGGACATCAATTTTTATTATAACATTTATTATTCTGATATCTAATATTTTAAAAGCTAATGCAGGTGAATTAAAATACGAATTAAACTGCAAATCAGCTGTTTTGATTGATGCAGAATCTGGAAGGGTATTGTTTGATAAAAACAAGGATGAAAAAAGAGCAATAGCATCATTAACAAAATTAATGACCTATTATACATTTATTGAGGGTGTAGGTAACGAATATAAAAATAATTTTATTATATACAACATAGATAATAAGAAATTTAACTATGATGAACCAATATTAAATGTTAATTATGGAGAAAAAGTAAAAATAGATGATTTAATAACAGCTATGTTAGTTTTTTCTGCTAATAATGCACCAGAAGTACTTGAACAGGAATTTTGCAGAACTAAAAAAGAAGATTTTATATATAGAATGAATGAAAATGCTAAATTATTAGGTTTAAATAATACGCATTATATAAATTCATCTGGATTAACTAAAAACAATAAATATAATGTATCTACTGCCTATGAACAGGCATTGCTCTCTTACAATATTCTTAAACAATATTATGATATATTAAAATATACTTCTCTAAAAAGCTTTAAGTATAAAAATAAGATTTATTTTTCAACAAATAAACTATTAGGAAATTTTAAAGGGGTAGATGGTTTAAAGACAGGTTATACTGAGGAGGCAGGTTATTGCTTAGTTACAACTATAGATGTTACTAATTCCAATGGAAATGGGAAACCACTTAGATTTATAAGTGTTGTATTGGGTTGTGACACAAAAAACGACAGGTTTGAAGATACAAAGAAAATATTGAATTATGCCATTAATAATTATGAAAATTTTGTAGTAACTAACAAGGATGTTTTTGAAATAGAAAATAAAGACTTTATTGGAGAAAAAATAAAATATTCACCAAGGACTGATGTTGTAGTTTTAAAGAAAAAAAATGAAACCGTAGTAATAAATTGTCAATTGAATAAAAATCTGAAGAATAATATAAAAAAAGGAGATAACGTAGGTAAAATTACTATAAAAACAAGTGTAGGTCAGGTTGAAGTAGATGTGGTTGCAACTTCAGATTTTAATAGAAAGAGCATTTTTTATAAAATAAAAGAATATATTTTTTATCTTTTAAAAGAGTTGGGGTGGTTTGGATGGATAAAGTTAAAGACGATTTGATTTTACTTTGTGAACGGTTCATTGAACTTGCAGATAATCTGCTTTTGGAAAACAAAATTACTAAAGAAGAATATGAGGAATTAACAAAAAATAAAAAAGAATTTCTCTTGAATATAAAGGGTTTAATGGAGATGGAGTGATGTATAAATTAGGAAATGTAAAATTTATAATTTTGGCAGCATTCTTAAGCATAATTACAATAATTGTTGTTAAATTTCATCTATACAATTTAAATGATGTAAAACAAATTGTTACATCTTATAATAATTTAGCTCCCTTTATATTTTTCTTGTTATGCATATTAAGGCCCATACTCCTTTTACCAATAGGGTTATTTTCTGTTTTAGGAGGAATATTGTTTGGTTCTATAAAGGGAACAATATTAACTGTTCTTGGCAGTACGGTTGGTTCAATAATTGCGTATTATATATCTTGGTTTTTAGGTGCTGATTTTTTTCAGAGGTATTTTGGAGACAAAATTGAAAAGTATTCCTTTGACGAAAAAAATGCTTTTAAGATTACATTTTTAATGAGGGTTATTCCAATTTTACCCTGTGATGTTGTTAGTTATATATGTGGTCTTTCAAAAATAAATATAATTAAGTATACATTAGCCTCTTTTTTAGGTATAATTCCTGGAACATTTGTCTACAGCAATTTTGGTAGTTCTTTAAATAATGTTTATTCCAAACAATTTGTATTTTCAGTAGTTATGATTATTCTTTTATCATTAATTCCTGTTTTATTAAAAGTAAGGCATAAGGGCAATAAAAGCGATGAATCAATTGTAAAAAATTTAATATCAGATATTGACAATAACAAATAAAGAGTATAAAATTTCTTATAAAGGGGAGTAACTCGACTCGTAAGGGTATAACCAATCGTCATCGCGGCAAATGCCCGGTTGGTTAACAAGCAGAGCTTGTGAGTAAGACCTTTATCCATTTTTTATGGATAAAGGTCTTTTTGTTTTGTAATAATAATGATAAAGGAGGTCATAGACAATGAAGGCGTTTTACAACTTAACAAGAGAACAAATTTTTGATGAATTGAAAACTACAGAAAAAGGCATAACAGAACAGGAGGCGAAAAATAGGTTAGAACAATATGGTTATAATGAATTTAGAGAAAAAAAGGGTAAAACAACTCTTCAAAAGTTTTTAGATCAATTTAAAGACTTTTTAGTAATTATATTAATAGTAGCAGCAATTATATCAGGATTGGTAGGTGAGGTTGCAGATACAGTAATTATTTTGTTAGTAGTCATATTGAATGCTATATTGGGTGTCATACAAGAAAATAAAGCAGAGGAGTCGTTAAATGCATTAAAAAAGATGGCTGCTCCGCTTGCACACGTTATTAGAGATGGAAAATCAAAAGAAATACCTGCAAGAGAACTTGTTATAGGTGATATAGTTGTTCTTGAGGCTGGTAAGTATGTACCTGCAGACTTAAGATTAATTGAAACATCAAACTTAAAAATTGAAGAGGCTGCTTTAACAGGTGAGTCTGTACCAGTTGATAAGAATAGTGATTTATTAGAAGAAAATAACATACCTATTGGTGATAGAAAAAATATGGCTTTTATGTCATCTATGGTAACTTATGGTAGAGGTATAGGTGTAGTTGTACAGACAGGAATGAATACAGAGATAGGTAAAATAGCAGATATGATATCTAAGGTAGAAGAAGAAAAAACGCCTCTCCAGGAAAAGCTTGAAGAAGCAGGAAAATGGATGGGAATATCTGCACTTGTTATATGTGGATTAATGTTTGGTATTGGAGTTTTTGAAGGAAGAGAAGTATTAAATATGTTTATGACATCGGTTTCACTTGCAGTTGCAGCAATACCAGAGGGGCTTCCTGCAGTTGTTACTATTGTTTTAGCTGTTGGTGTACAGAAAATGATAAAGAAAAATGCAATTGTTAGAAAACTGCCTGCTGTAGAAACATTAGGATGTGCAACAGTCATATGTTCAGATAAGACAGGTACATTAACACAAAACAAAATGACTGTAAAAAAAATTTATACTTCAAATGGATTTGCAGATGACATTGTAGATGCTAAAAAGCTATTTCATATTGCAAATCTATGTAATGACACAAAGGTTGTAGAAGAAAAAGGTAAAATAAAGCTTTTAGGTGATCCAACTGAAACAGCCTTAATAGATTATTCTTTAAATGTATCAATCGATAAACGAGAATTAGATAAAATATTTGAAAGAATTGATGAAATACCCTTCGATTCAGATAGAAAACTTATGACTACATTTAATAAAGCTGAGGATAAAATAGAAGTTAATGTTAAGGGTGCACCAGATGTATTGTTATCAAAATGTTCATATATATTAGAAGGCGATAAGATAAGGGAAATTAATGAAGATGATATTAAGAGAATAAAATTAGCAAATGAAGAAATGGCAAAAGAGGCCTTAAGGGTATTAGCATTTGCCTTTAAGACTGTTGATAAGATTAATAAGGATGATGCAGAAAAGAATCTTGTATTTGTAGGATTAGTTGGTATGATTGACCCACCAAGGGAAGAAGCAAAGGAGGCAGTTAAAAAGTGCAAAACAGCTGGTATTAAACCAGTAATGATAACTGGAGATCATAAAATAACAGCAGTTGCAATTGCAAAGGAATTAGGTATATTGAAAGAAGAAAATGAAGCAATAACAGGAGCAGAATTAGAAAATATATCACAGGAGGAACTAATTGAAAAAGTTAAGAATTATTCAGTATATGCAAGAGTTTCACCAGAACATAAGGTAAGAATAGTTGAAGCTTGGAAGGCAAATGGTCAGATTGTTGCTATGACAGGTGATGGAGTAAACGATGCACCAGCACTAAAGAAATCAAATATAGGTGTAGCGATGGGTATAACTGGAACTGATGTTTCTAAGGAGGCAGCTGATTTAATATTAACAGATGATAATTTTGCTACCATTGTTTCAGCAGTAGAAGAGGGTAGAACAATTTACTCAAATATAAGAAAATCTATAAGTTTTTTATTATCCTGTAATATTGGAGAAATTTTAACACTATTTATAGCAACATTATTTAATTGGGCTGAACCGCTACTCCCAATACACATACTTTGGGTAAACTTAGTAACTGATACCTTCCCAGCTTTAGCACTTGGAATGGAATTACCTGAAAATAATGTTATGCAGGAACCACCAAGAGATCCAAATGAGGGATTTTTCTCAAGGGGATTAGGTTTTAGAATAATACTACAAGGTATTTTTATAGGTGCAGCCACACTATTTGCCTTTAAATATGGCGAAAGGTATAGTGAAGAAGTTGCCAGAACTATGGCATTTTATACATTGAGTTTATCACAGTTAGTTCACGCGTTTAATGTAAGATATTATAATAGGTCGGTTATTTTTAATGGTATGTTTAGTAACAAATATTTAAATTATGGAGTGTTGGTTTCTTTATTAATTCAAATGGTAGTATTTATTACTCCATTAACAAGAAGAATATTTAAAATAGAACTTTTAAACATTGAACAAATTGTTGTAGTAGCTATATGTTCAATTTCTATTTTAATAGCAGTAGAAATAGCAAAGTTGTTTAGAAAAAAAGCCTAAGGATATAAAACTTAGGCTTTTTTAAATAGGCTCTTTGTCAATTGTTGGGGCGGGTATTCAATTAGAATGCCTGTCCTTTCTTGTTTGAGAGTGATTTTATAAAGATAGGTTGGATGGGGGAGAGTCCCCTGCAAAAAATTGCAGGACAAAAAGACCAACGGGAGTTGGTTTTCTAAAATTTGGTATTATAATTTACTTTAATTACAGCAATGAAGAATTCTATTTCTAAACCTATCAAAGTTTTTAAAGCCGAAGGCATTTCTTTTAATAACTTTAATTTTGTTATTAAAGCCTTCAGTACAAGCATTTGTATACGGTATATCAAAAGAATTCACTATTTCATTAAAA
>NZ_FQVG01000046.1 GCF_900129265.1 Caloramator proteoclasticus DSM 10124
AGTAAACATAATTTAAAAAGAATAACTGCATCATAGGCTTTTCTTCCTCTGTTTTCACTATATTTTTCTTTTACGATATCATATACAAAAGAAAAATCAATAATTGAATCTATTTTAACAAGAAGATGATCTTTAGGTACTAATTTTTCATATATCATATTTGTCATAATATCAATTTGTTGATTGTTCTTATTAAACATAAAAGACCTCCGAAAAAATATTTATGCATATTTATTATACCATAATATTTTTTCGGAGGTCTCCCGAGTTACGGACTTTTTCAAAGTCGAAAAGCAATAACTGCTAAAGCTTATGAAAGAGCCTGAAAAATCCATTAATGGGGCTTTCGCAAAGGAGAACCTCTTTAAACTTAAACATATATAAGGAAGGAGTAGGTTTCCCTACTCCTTCTTCATCCCCCACCAACAGGTGGAAATATTGACAGTATATCCCCATCCTTAAGCTGCACATCAAAATCTCCATCCTGTCCGTTTATGATAAGAATTTTAACATCGTCTAATTTAATGTTCAGCATATTAATTACGTCTATTGCCCTTGTTCCATCCCTAAGCTCATACACTCTATCCTTATCGCGTCCATCTCTTAAGGTAGCAAATAGTTTTACTCTAACCCTCATCAAAATCATCCTTTATAGACCAAGTTTTTGTAGTTTCTCCTTTGTTGGTATTCCCTTTTCATCCCATCCACGAACCTCGTAGTATTTTGGTAGTAACTCCTGTAATCTATGAACGTGTCCCTTTGATGGGCCATCTGGAATAGGCTCAGTTAATAGTCTCTTTGGAAGTGTATCTTCACTTGGATCTATTCCAGCATCAAGGTTAAACATCCTCTCAAGGTTGTATATCCTATCCCCTGCCTCAAGGATACTGTCTTTATCATAGTTAAATCCGCAGGCTGCATCTAAAAGTTTTGCATAGTCTTCTGCACCAAGTGCAAAGGAGGTAAATAGACAAAGTCCGAGGGAGTCTATAACCGCTGTAAGGTCTTGGAATACCTTAACCCATTCAGCCTTATTTTGGAGTGAGTGCCTATCAAGTTTTTCTGGAAGACCTAAGATTTCAGGTGAAATCATATACCCTCTAACGTGGCATCCACCTCTATTGGATGTTGCATATTCAAGTCCGTGTCCCTGTATTGCCCTTGGATCGTAGGCTGGTAGTTCCTGTTTCTTTACAGACATTGAAAGTTCAGGTACACCATACATTTCACATAGCCTGTAGGAACCCTCTGCAAGTTTATCTCCAAACCCTTGACGGAGTCCCATCTTCTTTGTCCATTCAATTATTGCATCCTTGTTACCAAACTTAAGTGGTGTTCCCTCTACCTCATCATCCTTTATTAGTCCCTTTTCATAGAGTTCCATAGCAGCTGCTATTGTTGCACCAGTTGAGATTGTATCAAGACCATATTCATTGCATAGGTGGTTTGCTAAAAAGATAGCCTGAATATCATCAATTCCACAGTCTGCACCAAAGGCCCATAGGGTTTCATATTCGGGACCGCCTGCCTCCATATTTAATGCTTCAATCTTTACCCATCTTCCACAGGCAATTGGGCATCGATAGCAGGGGTTCTTTCTTACAAGATACTTATCAGTCATAGTCTCTCCACTTATGTTGTCTGTCTTTTCAAAGTAGGCCTCTTTAAAGTTATTAGTTGGGAAAACACCATTTTCATTTATTATATTTACCAAAACTGCAGTTCCATAGGTTGGAAGTCCCTGTCCTGTAACGCCATTATCCCTTAATTTCTTTATACAATCCTGAACAGTCTGCTTTAATTCATCTTCAGATTTAAGTTCAACTTTTCCTGTTCCCTTTGCAACTATGGCCTTTAAATTCTTTGAGCCCATTACAGCACCAACGCCAGAACGTCCTGCTGCTCTGTCATAGTCATTTATTACGGCTGCAATTTTTGAAAGTTTTTCACCAGCAGGGCCAATGCATAGAACCCTCGCCTTTTCCTTTGAAACCTTTTTAAGTTCATCTGTAGTCTCAGATACAACCTTACCCCAAAGATGTGATGCATCCCTAATTTCAACAACATCATCCTCTATCCATAAATACACAGGAGTTTGTGCCCTTCCTTCTATAATAATCATATCATAACCTGCATTTTTAAGCTCTGCACCAAAGAACCCACCAGAATTTGAACAAGCAATTGTCCCTGTTAAGGGGGACTTTGTTACAACCATATACCTTCCACCTGTTGGTGCTATTGTTCCTGTTAGAGGGCCTGTTGCGATTATTATCTTATTCTTCTCATCAAAGGGGTCTACCTTTGCTCCAACTTCATCATAATAGAGTTTTGTGGCAAGTCCCCTTCCTCCTATAAATTTCTCAGCAAGGTTTTTGTCTAATTCTTCCTTTTTAATTTCACCTGTTGTTAAGTTCACTCTAAGTATTGTTCCCCTGTAGCCAAACATATAAAAACCTCCCTTCATATTAAGTTTCAAACTATTTGAAACTTAATCTATAAAGAGCAAGATTTATGCCAAAAAGCCCTTCTGTGTAGTAGAGGCTTAAAAATGTCTATTGAATAAGAAAGGGCAGGACATAATAAAATGCCTGCCACAATCACCAATAAACATATTAAATTATACTGTTCTATTATAGCTCATTTTTGTTATATAATAGGTGTTCTATATTGGAACTTTGTTCTATTTTGGAACAGACAGGTCTATATTATACTCCTTTATCTTTCTATAAAGGGTGTTTCTGCCTATACCAAGTGCCTTTGCTGCCTTTGTTACACTGTATTCAAAATGCCTCAGTGTATTTTCTATGTGTCTCTTTTCAACTTCACTTAATGTTCTTGGGGTAAACCTATTTACATCCTTTTCACTTACCTCCTTTAGTGTCTGTGGTATATGGCCTATGTTTATTACATACTCAACATAGTTTTCAAGCTCCCTGATATTTCCTGGCCAGTCATAGGAAATTAATCTCTCCATTTCATTATCATCTATAATTACAGGCTTTTTATTTAGCCTTTTTGATAACTTATCCATAAAATATTTGATTAAATAGGGTATGTCATCCCTTCTATCTCTAAGGGGCATAATATATAGAGGAAGTACATTAAGTCTATAGTATAGGTCACTTCTAAACCTTCCCTCCCCAACAAGCCTTTTTAAGTCCCTGTTGGTTGCTGCTATTATCCTTACATCTACATACTTTGGGGTATTGCCTCCTATTTTTACTATAACCCCCTCCTCTATAACCCTAAGAAGCTTAACCTGCATATCAAGGGGCATATCACCTATTTCATCTAAGAATATTGTTCCTCCATTTGCCTGTTGAAACTTACCCTCATATCCTCCCTTTTTTGCACCTGTAAAGGCACCCTCTTCATAACCAAATAGTTCAGATTCTATTAGGTTTGTAGGGATTGCTGCACAGTTTACAGCAACAAAGGGCTTATCACATCTACTGCTATAGTTGTGGATGGACTGGGCAAATACCTCCTTACCTGTTCCACTCTCTCCAAGTATTAGTATAGTTGATTTGCTATCTGAGATTTTTTTTGCATATTCAACGGTCTCCTTAAAATTTTCATTCTGACCTATTATTTTATCGAAGGTGTATATTGCCTTTGAGGAGGATATTTTATCTATCAACCTTCTTTCCCTTTTAATCTCTTTAAATACGCATACATACTCCTTTTCACCTGAGGTATAGCTTGGATATATACTTAAGGTCAAAGAGAGCTTATTTATATCTGCCTTAACATAAACCTCTAAATCCTTTACCTCCCCATCCTTTAAAAGTTTCTTTTTTATTTCATCATAATCATATATTAAGTCGCACATAGATACGCCATCTTTTTTTATATTAAATAGGTTCTTGAATCTACTATTATAATATCCGATACTTCCATCTTCACTGCAGGCACAAATTCCAGCCTCAATCGAATTAAATATCCTTTCTATATACCTTTTTGATTTATTTATTTCATCAAGATAAACTTCATTTTCAATAACCCTCTCTATCGCAAAGGCTGCTGCAACAACCATTCCTAAGGTATGGGGATGGACATTTTCGCTATAGCCTGTAATGTCAAGGCATCCTATTATATCACCATCTTTGTTTCTAATTGGTGCTGCAGAACACGTCCACTTATGGTAGGCATATATAAAGTGTTCATCCTTTGAGACCTGAACAGGCCTTTTTTCCTTTAAGGCTGTTCCCATAGCATTTGTTCCTATTGCCTCCTCAGACATAAAGGCACCTGGCACCATCTTAAGCTCAAAGGCCTCTGTTAGTATGTTTTGGTCTCCTAAGATATTTAAAATACAACCCTCTTTATCTGTTAGAATAAGAAAAAAATCATATCCCTTTACAAAATCATAGAGCATATTCATAAAGGGAATAGCAGATAAAATAAGCTTTCTATTTTTTATTAGCCTCTCATTTAGTTCATTTTGGGTAAGTATAATTCTACTATATTTTAATTTCTTATCAATGTTGTAGAGGTGGCATCTGTCGTGGGACCTCTTTATGTAGTCTTTATCCCTATTCATAAAAATCCCCCTATTTAAATTATTTTTATACCTTTACATAAAATTATTTGATACAATTAAACATATAATTTTATTAAACAGAAATTGTTGGAGGTAGTTATGCGGATTTTGGTTGATGCTGATGCGTGTCCTGTGAAGGATATAATTGTAAAGGTTGCTAAGGAGTATAAACTGGATGTTTTAATGTTTATGGATACATCCCATATTATAGATGATGGATATTCTAAAACAATTATCGTAGGAAAGGGACGTGATTCTGTTGACTTTGCCCTTGTAAACGAAGCAAAACAGGGCGATATTGTTGTAACGCAGGATTATGGTGTTGCTGCAATGGTTCTATCTAAGGGAACCTTTGCAATAAATCAAAATGGTCTTATATTTACAAATCAAAATATCGATTCTCTTCTTATGCAAAGATATGTAAATTACAAGGTTAGGGAAAGTGGTGGAAGAACATCAAATCCTAAAAAAAGAACCCATACAAATAACCTTAATTTTGAAAAGAGTTTAAGAAGAATAATTGAACAGAATTTTGTGAGATGATTGGGCTACTTCCCAATCATCTCTGTATTTAGCTCCATTCTTAAAAAGTTTAAAAGTTCCTTTGCTGCCCTCTCTCTTATCTTTTGTCTATCTCCTGTAAATCTTAGCTCCTTAAAGGTTTTATATCCCTTTATATATACCCCAAGATAAACAAGTCCAACAGGCTTTTTACTTGTTCCTCCAGATGGGCCTGCAATTCCTGTTGTGGATATTCCAACATCTGCCTTTGCTGTCTTTGCAACACCCTCTGCCATCTCTATTGCAGTCTGATAGCTAACAGCCCCGTGTAGTTTTAATGTTTCTTCGCTAACATTTAACCTGCTCTTTTTTGCATCGTTACTATAGGTTACAACACCCTCTAAAAGAACCTTTGATATTCCTGGGTAGTTTATAAGCTGTGCTGTAACAAGTCCTCCTGTACAGGATTCAGCAACGGCAATTTTAAGATTTTTTTCAAGAAGAAGCTTTGCTACAACCTCCTCTAAAGTCTCATCATCCTCTGCATATATGTTTATTCCAAAAATCTCCTTTAATTTATTATATACAGGCTCTATTAAACCTCTTGCCTCCTCTTCTGTCTTTGCCTTTGCAGTTATTCTAAAGTGTACCTCTCCATTTTTTGCATAGGGTGCAATAGTTGGGTTTTTGCTGTTTATCAAATGGAGAATCATCTCCTCTGCTTGGGCTTCTCCGATTCCCATAATCTTAATTGTTTTTGATAGGATTACATTTCCGCTCTTTTCCTTAAGATATGGAAGTACATACTTTTCAAACATAGGCTCAAGCTCCATTGGGGGACCTGGGAGAAGTATATAGGTTTTGTTTTCAGCTTCACATATAAGCCCTGGTGCTGTTCCCCACTCATTCATCAAAACCTTTGCACCCTCTATTACATAGGCCTGTTTTTTGCTATTCTCTGTTAATTGCCTTTTTATTTTTCTAAAATATTCTTCTATATGCTTATATACATTTTCGTTATATATGAGCTTTTTATTTAAATGTTCTGCAACCGTTTCTCTTGTTAAATCATCCTGTGTTGGGCCAAGCCCTCCACAGAGAATAATAATATCTGCCCTTTGTTTTGTAATTTCAAGTTGACATAGTAACCTCTCCCTATTATCACCTACAACCGCCTCATATATATGGTCAATCCCGAGTGCTGCTAAGTTTCTTGCGATAAAGGCTGCATTGGTGTTTATAATGTCTCCAAGTAATAGTTCTGTACCAACACATATAAGTTCTGCCTTCATAACCTCACCTCATTTACCCTTTAAAAAGGTTCAAGATTTTATATTTTAAAGTCATCCTTTGTTTTGTATTATTTAATATTATACTCCATTTTACAGGAATACTTAAATGTAAATTTTCAAAGGTTTCTTTAATTTTTTCATCAAAATAGTCTAAATCCTTGCTTTTAAAGGTTGTAAGTTCATTTATTATTGCATCTTCTATTTCAGTATTTTTATCCTCTCTATTTAAAAGCCTATACTTTGGTTCTATGTAGTATAGGTAGTAGACAATAAAGCTTGAGAGTATGTCTTTATAGCTCTCTTCCCTTCTATTTATTTTTATAAATTCAAAGTAGGTAAGTATGTCCTCTTCATCATAAAAAATATCAAATAGAGTCTTATGGTATTCAAAATTTGTCAGGTATTTACCTACTTTATATAGTATTATGTTTCTGTGCCTTATGCTGGTTTCTATATCATACTCTTTTATTACATATTTTATTTCATCAATAAGTTCACCAAAGTCTCCACCACTAAAATCATCTATTAGGTATATTACATCTAAAAAAGACATATCAATTCTTGTTTTAATCTCTCTCCTTGCCTTTATAGCTCTTACCTGTTCAATAAGTTCCTTATTTTCAAGGTAGTTTTCAAGGGTAATTCCAAGCTCAAAATTTTGTACTATACTGCATTCTGCCTCTTTGTTTATTGTGTAGGATGTGTTTATTATATATTCAAATAGGAGCTTCTTTGCCTCCTGAAATCTATCCTGCCTGTTTAAACTTTTAAAGTACTCGTTTATTATTTTTCCTAAATATTCCTTTGAATATTCCATAAAATAGTCTAAAATTTCTCTTCTATATTCTTCAAAATATTTTACTGCATCCTCACTCTCTTCAAGACCTCTTTTGAAGATTTCAAAGGATAGCTCCTTTTTGTCTGCTTCAATTAACCTTTTGTATATACTTCTTTTTACTTCGCTGCTTTCCCTTTTATATATTTCATATAGCTTATTTCTTATTAAATGGGCTTCTAATATTCCTTCAACATCTATTATAAATCCTATAGCAAAATCTAAATCCCCCTCTATTTTATCTAATATATATTTTATTATCCTATCACTTATACCTTGTGTTAAGGTTTTATTAAAGCCCTCTATGTTTTTTAGCTGAATATAGGAAAGTCCTGAACTTACTGCACAGGATATTGCAATATAGAGGGAAATTTCATTTGCCACATCAAGGTCAACAAAATCCTCAACAAATTTAAAGAAGGTTTTATCAAGTACATAGGTTTTAAAATAGGGCTTTTCCTTGTTTAACTCTAACATCCTTTCAAACAGTTCAACTGCACTATCAAAACCAACTATTTCCTTTAGTATGTTAAAATAGCTCCTATAAAATATAGAGACTATTCTATCATATATTCCCTTTTTGTGTTCAATATCCTTAAACATAAAAAGATAGAATTCCTCTGCAATATCACTACTTATTTTATCCCAAAGTAAATCAAGGGAGTTTATATAGTTTTCTATAAAGGCTTGTCTCTCTTCAGGTTTTATGTATTTTAAAAGAAATTTAAGAGCTTCCTTTATCGCCACACCATCATTTATAAGATTAGGAACGTTTAAAAGGAGAAATAGATTATAACTATTATTTAGCTCTTCATCAAGTAAAGTGTAGTTGAAATACTCCATAAAGTTCATATAGGTTCGGTATATTTTCTTTGAGGCATATACACCTGAATCTATAAATTTAACATAGGGTGTATTTATCATAAGCTTTGGGCCTATTCCTCTTTTAAAGTCAAATGTATAGGATGATTTTTGTATATTTTCGTCAAATATATATAACCTTACATCGCCTTTAAAGTAGGGGTTTGTTGTGAAGGTTATATTTTTTGAAGAGGCTTCATTGAAACAATAGTATATTGCCTCTAACCATTTATTATGGTTTTCCACTTTATCTACTATTGTTACTTTTTCACCCTCTAAAAGAAGATAGGCTATGTCTTTTATACTTCTATCCTGTCTGTTTTTTAAAAACTCCTCTGCATCATCATAATTAAAGTTTTCTTCCACTTCTCTTTTAAGATTTTCTACATCCTCAAGGGTATTTATAAAAATGTTCTCTTTAATCAAATTGAGTGGATTAATTTCATCAAATAAAACTATGTGAAGTGCATTTTTATCATCTATTAAAAAGGATTTAATGATTACAGAATCCGAAGAATCCAGTTTAAAATATGTATAGGTATCCCCTACATTTTTTTCTTCTAAATTAAACATTTCTACAATCCTATTTAAATCATCTTTATTTATTTCATCTTTATATACATATCCTTTTTCCTCAACATATACGGCGTGTCTTATCATATCTATTCCCCCAAATTTATACATACTTAATTATAATATACTATAAATATAGGGTGTTAGAAAAGATATTTCTAACACCCTTATGTACCTACATAATATAAATAGTTCAATCAATTTTAAAAAAGCCATATGAAGGTGTATTGGCTCTTTTATGAGCTTTAGCAAATCTTGCTTTTCGACTTTGAAAAAGTCCGTAATTCGGCACAGGACGTGCCGAGCCGAGCGGCCATCAGGACGATGGCATCGCGAGGGTAGGACTTTTTCAAACAAAGAAAAGCTTAGATTTGATTAGCGAAATAAACGAATGCCTAAAAGCCTTCATATGGCTTATAATGATATATCTTTTTCTAACACCCTTATGAATTAACCAATGCAATTATTCCTCCAACTATTATTAGAAAAAAACACACTATCAAAAACACTGTCTCATAACTTCCATTTTTATATGCCCTATATGAAAACCTTAAACATACTACTGTAACTAAACCTATTAATAAAATATAGTATCCCCATAATCCTATAAGCCTTATTATTATCCCTGCAATAAACCTAAATACCATAAACTTAGGCATTACAGGTGGTAATGGTATCTGCAAGACCCCCCACCCCTCAATTTATTTTAGTTATTTGTTTGTTTCTTTTTTGAAAATATAAGTGGTATTATAAATCCTACTAAAGCTGGTACAATCCAAGCAAAGCTTGCACTTGCAAATGGAAGTTTTGCTATCATTGCTTGTACACCCTTTAAGTTTACCCCTATTGCTGCAAGTCCGTCAACTATACTTACTATTAGTGTTAAATATACTGCACCTGCATAGCAGTTTTTGTTCTTTATAAATTCATCAAATATATTTAGTATTATTAGAACTATAACAACTGGATATACAGTAACAAGTAATGGCACTGCAAGTTTTACTATCTTTTCAACTCCAAAGTTTGATACAACTGCACTAAAGATAGTAACAACTGTTACAACAAGCTTGTAGCTTAATTTGTTGTTAGTTAAACCTGAGAAGAACTCCCCTGCTGTTGCAGTAAGTCCAACTGAAGTTGTAAGGCAGGCAAATCCAACCGCAATACCTAAGGCTACCTTACCAAATGTTCCAAGTAATTTTTCTGTAATCATTATTGTAAGTTGAGTCTTTGATATATCAGCATTTGCAATTCCTGATGCTGTAGCACCAAGATACATAAGTCCTCCATATACAAGAAGAAGTCCTGTTGCTGCAATCACACCTGCAAGAAGTGTAAGTTTTACTTGATCCTTTGTATCCTTATATCCCTTTGCTACTACACTTGCAATTACTATTCCTGCAAATACTGTTGAGGCAAGGGCATCCATTGTTTGGTATCCTTCTGCAAAGGATTTTGAGAATGGATTTTCTATTCCTGTTGAAACTGGTGTACCTATTGGTGTAGTTATTCCTTTAAATATTATTATTGCAAGCATTGTTAAAAGAACTGGTGTTAGTATTTTTCCTATCTTATCTACAACAGATGATGGATTTATAACAAGATATAGATTTATTGCAAAATATATTGTTGTAACAACTATTGGGCTTACGCCTGGGAAAATTGGCTTTATAGCCATTTCATAGGTTGTAGCACCAGTTCTTGGTATTGCAAGAAGTGGTCCTATGGCAAGCATTATTATTATTCCAAGTCCTTTACTAAAGTTTGTCCCAACTTTTCCTGCAAAATTTTCAAACTTACCATCATTTTTAGACATAACTATAATTCCTATTAAAGGCAGACCTATTCCTGTTAGAAGAAAACCTATTAGTGATATAAACCACCTGTCTCCCGATAAAAGTCCAATGTATGGTGGGAATATTAGGTTACCTGCTCCAAAGAACATTGCAAATAGTGCAAGTCCAATTACAAGTACATCATTGAATTTTTTCATCTTCGTAACCTCCTTGGTATAATTGTAAAAATATTATAAATATTTTAATAATATTTTTATATTTTTAATTATAATGTGATAATTACATAATTGCAAGAAAAATAATATAGTATTTTTATTCAATGGTGTATTAAATTTACTGTTTGTTAATCTATTAACATAACACATTAAAAATATCCACTTTGCACATAATAAAGATGAGGTGATGCTATTATGGGCTTCTATAAGGATGATGAAAGATATTATGATGAAGAAACCTACAAAAATTATCTTGAGAAAAAGGAACAATTTATGGAAAAAACAAAGGAAGCCTTAAAAAATCTTTTTAGAAGATAAATTTTAAGCAGGAGATATCTCCTGCTTATCTATTATTAAGATAAACATTGAGGTTTCTTTTTGCTTCTTCTAAAAATTCATCTGCAACTTCTATATTATACTGATTTCCTATGATTTGTGAAGATATATTTTTAAAACCTCTGCTCTTTAAAAATCCCTCAATGTCTTTAATATCTTCTCCTTGGCTAAATATTGTCTTGTTTCCTATATAGTCGCCATTTACATAAACCCTGTAGGTGTCGTGCTCCTGTTTAATATCGTATAGATTTGTAAAGGGTACAAATGGGAACACATACATTCCCTGCCTCCATCTTTCGTCCATCCTATCACCTCTTTATATTTTATTTTTCCACAAAAGATATTTTTTAAAAGTAAATTAATATTTTCTTTGCTATTTTTTTTAAATATTGTAGAATATAATATAAACTATAGTTTGACTTTTAAGGGTGATGTAGATGAAAAATAATGTTTTGAATGAAGCAAGAGAGCATTATTCTGCGGCAAGACGTTTAGCTATAAAGGAATACAATAAATACGCCTCAAAGGGTGAGTCTGGGTATCTTCCATCCCTTGAGGGTGTTATTAAAAATACAGATATTGTTTCAGAAGTTAATCTTGGAATTGTTGAAATACCCCTTAAGAAGGTTGTTGGAACTTATTCACACCTTAGGAGTTTGTCCTTTGCACGAAACTTTATGCCCCTTTTAAACGAAAACACAGAAATGCAGACAAAATGGGTAAACCTATGTGCTGCCCATCTTGAGGAGGGAATAAGGGATCCTATCAAGGTTTACGAGTATCTAAACTGGTTTTATGTGGTTGAGGGCAACAAAAGGGTTAGCGTTTTAAAGTATTTTGATGCCTATTCGATACCTGCAGATGTAACAAGAATTATTCCAAAATACGATGAAAACAACCACGATATAAAGATATACTATGAGTTTTTGAATTTTAATAAAATAACAGGATTAAATTCAATTTATTTTAGCAAAAAAAATAGATTTAACAGGCTTTTAAAAGCCATAGATAGTCTCAATATCGAATCAGAGGCATTTAAGGAAAATAGATATAAGTATTTCGAAAGATATATTTATATACCCTTTAGGGAAATATATATATCCTTAGGTGGTAAAAACATCCCTATAACCACTGGAGATGCACTATTTGAATACTTTAAGCTATATGGACTACCCTTTATTGATACTTCTAAGGAAGAGGTAACTCAAAGAATAAGGCTTTTAATTCCTGAACTTAAATCCTTATCAAATGTCGACTATGCAAACATACAAACCTCTCCCCTTGAGGTTAAGGAAAATCTAATTCAAACATTAAGTACATTTGTTATACCTAAAAAGAAGCTTAAGGTTCTATTTGCCTATGCTGGAACCATTGAATCATCGGGGTGGACTTATGCCCACGAGCTTGGAAGACAACATATAGAGGAGGTACTAAAGGAACAGGTTTCTACTGAATATGTTGAAAATGTACCCTTTGGAGAAGGTGCATATAACGTATTTAAGGATCTTGCCGAGGTTGGATATGATGTAATATTTACAACAAGTCCTATATACCATAATGAAACATTGAAATGTGCCCTCGAATACCCTGATATAAAGTTCTTTAACTGTTCGGAGTTTTCGCCCTATACACAGGTTAATAACTATTTTGGAAGAACCTATGAGCCAAGGTTTTTAACTGGTCTTATTGCAGGTGCACTGACTAAAAATAACAAAATAGGATATGTTGCAACATCGCCAAGCCACGAGGTAATAAGTTCTATAAATGCCTTTTCACTTGGTGCAAAGCTTGTAAACCCTTATGCTTCAGTTTATGTTGTCTGGACTGGAGATTGGAATAAGGGAGATAAGTCTATAGATGCAGATAAAAAATTAATCGAACTTGGTGTTGATATAATCTCTAATATGACTATAGATGTAAATCATCCTGTAACAAAGATGTTTGGCGTTTATTCTATGCTAACATCAATAAATAGTGAAACTCAAAAACCTGAAAAGTACTACGCTGCTCCTATTTGGAGATGGGGAATATTCTATGAAAAGATATTAAAGAGCGTTTTGAATGAACAGGTAAAAAATATCACAGATATATTTACAGGAACAAACAAGTCCTATAACTTCTGGTGGGGAATTGATGCAGGAGTTTTGGATATTTACTACTCTAAAAACGATGTTCCTGAAGAGACACAAAAACTTGTTGAATTTATGAAACGAATGATTGCAGATGGGCTGTATAATCCCTTTACAGGTCCTATATACGATAATACAGGAATGCTTAGAATCGAAAAGGGAGACACTGCAACATATGAACAGATACTTTCAATGAAGTGGTATGTTGATAATGTAGTTCTATTAGAAACTTAATAAAAAATTAATTTTAGATTCGCCACCAAGAGTTCTGAAAAAATGATACCTTAAAAATCGCCACCACAACATATAGTATATAAATATAGTACAAGATACAATAAATGGTATGTTTTAAAAAACGATTTGATTTTTTCGAAGGTCTCCCACCCAGGTGAAATGTTACATAATATGGTAATGTCACATTTCACCTGGGTGGCACTTTTTAGTAGTCGAATATATGGTATCTGTATCCATTTATTATAGTTGTTTCGTTGTAGTTTATTATTCTTGTTCCATTTGCATAGTTTAGGTGCTGGTGTCCGTGAAGAAAGTACTTAGGCTTATACTTATCAAGCAATTTTCTAAACACTCTAAACCCCGTATGTACAACATCAGGTGCATCGCCAAGTCCAAAGGCAGGTGTGTGGGTTACTAAAATATCAAAGCCTCCATACCACCAAATTTTAGGTATAAGCCTCTGCACCCTCTTTTCCATCTGCTTTTCTGTATATTGAAATTCCTTTCCATTGTATAGAGGGCTTCCACCGATACCTAATATTCTTATACCATTGAATACTACTATTTTATCATCTATACAGGTACATCCCTCAGGAGGATTGTTTATATAGCTTCTATCGTGATTTCCGTGTACATAAAATAAAGGTGCATTTATCATAGTTACTAAAAAAGACAGATATTCTGCCTTTAAATCACCACAGGAAATTATAAGGTCTATCCCTTCAAACCTTTTTTTATCAAAATGGTCCCATATATAGCTTGATTCTCTATCTGAAACAACAAGTATCTTCACCTTTTGTCCCTCTTTTCATAAGTAGTCTAAAATATTATACCACAATATTTACAAAAGTTAATATATGTGAAATTTTTGTAATATTTTATTAATTTTTATGCATAGAAAATTTTATAAAATACTTGTAAGCTATGTATTTTTTGCATATAATAAATAAATAAAAAATAAAAAATCAAATCTGATGAAGGGAAGCAAGTAAGCATATGGGATGTTTAAAGAGAGCTGCTGGGGGTGGAAATGCAGTAACTTACCATAGGCCGAATGGGTCCTTGAGGATTTGGGTGAACTTTAAGTAGCCTAAAACGGAGGCTCACCGTTAAAGGAGCAGGATATGTTTGTATCCTTCAGAGGAGAAGCCTTTGCTTCTTGAAATAGGTGGTACCGCGTAATTTTACGCCCTATGCTTTGCATAGGGCTTTTATTTTTATACATTTGAGAGGAGGATTATTATGGAAGAACAAAAAAAGGTATTGTTTAGTGGAATTAAACCCTCTGGTGAATTAACCTTAGGTAACTATTTAGGTGCTATAAAAAATTGGGTAAAACTTCAGGAGGAATATGATTCATATTTCTGTGTTGTTGACCTTCACGCAATCACAGTAAAACAGGAACCAAAGGATTTAAGGGCTCGTACACTTCAAATACTTGCAACCTACATAGCATCAGGTATAGACCCTGATAAATGTACTCTATTTATTCAATCCCACGTTCCTGCCCACAGTGAGGCACAATGGCTTTTAAACTGCTTTACCTATATGGGAGAGCTTAGCAGAATGACACAATATAAGGATAAATCTCAAAAGCTTGGTGAGAGCATTAGTGCAGGACTTTTCAACTATCCTGTACTTATGGCAGCCGACATACTTTTATATAACACAGACCTTGTGCCTGTTGGAAGGGACCAAAAGCAGCATCTTGAACTTGCAAGGGACATAGCAATTAGGTTTAATAATTTATATAGCCCAACCTTTAAGGTCCCAGAGGCATATATACCTGAGGCTGGAGCAAAAATAATGGACCTACAAAACCCCGAAAAGAAAATGTCAAAATCAGAGGATAATCCAAATGGATATATATTAATAAACGATTCACCAGATGTAATTAGAAAGAAGATTTCAAGAGCTGTAACAGATACTGTTGGAGTTATTAACTATACAGACGAACAGCCTGGAATAAAGAACTTAATTAACATTATATCTGCAATCACAGGAAAAAAGCCTGAAAATATAGTAGCAGACTATGAAGGTCAGGGATATGCAAAGCTAAAGCAGGATGTTGCAGAAATTATAATTGAAGAGCTAAAGCCAATTCAAGATGAGGTAAACAAACTTCTATCGGACAAAGCATACCTTGAATCAATATACAGAAAAGGTGCCGAAAAGGCAAACTATGTGGCAAATAAAACTCTAAGAAAAATGCAAAGAAAAATAGGATTTATACAGCTATAAAAGTGCCACCCAGGTGAAATGTGACATTATCCATATATTACCTTAAAATATATCAAAAGGAGCTAATAAGTGATTTATTAGCTCCTTTCTTAGTTAATTACATACACCTATAAAGGTGGCAGCTTCATTGTCAATACTACAATTAGAGCAAACTACCCACCCTCTCAAAGGACTGTTTCCTCCCAAACGATACCACTATGTTTTTGAGTTTAGCTTGGGTTTTTGCTATGTATTTATTTTTATTTTTCAAGTCAAGTAACATTCATAACCCACTTATAGAAATGGATGTTTCACTTATTAATAAAATACACTTCTATTAATTTAATATATTGACTTTTTTTACCTATGTTATATAATTATATATGTTTAGTAATAGTAAACAAAAAGTTTAATATAATAGTAAAGGGTGTAAAAATGAGGATAGGTGAAAAAATCAAGGAATTAAGAATTAAAAATGGCCTAACACAGGAGGAACTTGCCGATAGGTGCGAACTGTCAAAGGGCTTTATTTCTCAACTTGAAAGGGATTTAACATCCCCTTCTATTGCAACTTTGATGGACATATTAGAATGCCTTGGAACAAACATTAAGGATTTTTTTAATGACGACAGTGATGAAAAGGTTGTCTTTAAAAAGGAGGACGCCTTCGAAAAGGAAAACGAAGAGCTAAAAAACATTATAAGCTGGATAGTTCCAAATGCTCAAAAAAATATTATGGAGCCTATAATTATTACCCTTGATGAAGGAGGTTCATCAGAGATTGATACACCCCACAATGGTGAAGAATTTGGATATGTTTTAAGCGGTTCTATTATCCTTTTTATAGGAAACAAAAAATATAAGCTCAAAAAAGGAGAATGTTTTTATTTTAAACCAAATTCAAATCATTATATTAAAAATAATTGTAAAACAAAATCGCAGGTATTATGGATTTCGAGTCCACCTACTTTTTAATGAAGGGAGGATATAAATTGTCAGAAAAAATACTTGAACTTAACAACATAACTAAAATTTACGAAGATAATACTGTTATTAAAAATTTGAATCTTTATGTAAGAAAAAATGAATTCATAACTCTATTAGGACCAAGTGGGTGTGGTAAAACAACAACCTTAAGATTAATTGGAGGGTTTGAAACCCCAACCAGTGGGAAAATTTACTTTGAGGGAAAGGATATAACTAATCTTCCACCCTATCAAAGAAAGGTAAATACAGTATTCCAAAAGTATGCACTCTTTCCACACCTAAATGTCTTTGAAAATATTGCCTTTGGGCTTAGAATAAAAAAGGTAAGTGAGGGCGAAATACAAACGAGAGTTAAAAATATGCTTTCCCTTGTAAACCTTGATGGATTTGAAAAAAGAGAGATATCCTCCCTAAGTGGTGGACAACAACAAAGAGTTGCAATTGCAAGGGCCCTTGTAAATGAGCCTGATGTACTTTTATTAGATGAACCCTTAGGTGCCCTTGATTTAAAACTTAGAAAAGAAATGCAGACTGAGCTTAAAAAAATGCAGCAGTCCCTTGGAATAACATTTATATTTGTAACCCACGACCAAGAGGAAGCCTTAACAATGTCAGATACAGTCGTTGTTATGAATGAAGGAGTTATCCAGCAGATAGGCCGTCCTGAGGATATTTATAACGAACCCAAAAATGCCTTTATTGCTGATTTTATTGGTGAGAGCAATATAATAGATGGAATTATGCTTGAGGACTTCCTTGTTGAAATATTTGGAGTTAAATTTAAATGTGTTGATAAGGGATTTGATAATAACGAACCTGTTGATGTAGTTATTAGACCTGAGGATATCACACTTTCCCGAGAAAACAACGGTAAAATAGAAGGCTATATAGAAAACGTAATATTTAAGGGAGTACACTATGAAATGACAGTAAACACTAAAAATTATACCTTTAAGATACACAGCACCAAGATGGAACCTAAGGGAACAAGGGTTTACCTTGATGTTGAGCCAGACAACATACATATTATGAAAAAGGTGAGGTAGGATGAAAAGGAAAAATTATGCTTACCCCTACCTCTTTTGGATGACAATTTTTGCTGTACTCCCACTATTTCTTGTTTTACTATATAGCCTTACCTTTAAAAATGGCTTAAAGTCTGGAATTACTTTCTCAAATTTTGTTAGATTTTTTGAACCAATCTATCTTGAGGTTTTACTTCGTTCAATAAACCTTGCACTAATAAGTACTATTATATGCCTACTTTTAGGCTATCCTATTGCTTATATAATATCAAAAGCAAATATAAAACACAGAAATACTCTAATTCTTTTGTTTTTAATTCCTATGTGGATGAATTTTCTTTTAAGAACCTATGCTTGGATGACGCTGCTTGAAAAGAACGGTATATTAAATAAATTCTTAACGTCTATTGGTTTAGGCCCTTTAAATATAATGTATACAAACAGTGCAGTAGTATTAGGTATGGTATATAACTTTTTACCCTTTATGGTTCTACCAATCTATACAGTTCTAATTAAAATAGATAGAAGCCTAATTGAGGCTGCAAATGACCTTGGAGCAAATAAAATCATAACATTTATAAAGGTTACACTTCCTCTTAGTCTACCAGGTGTAATATCTGGTATAACAATGGTTTTTATGCCTTCTGTTACAACCTTTGCAATTTCAAGACTACTTGGAGGAGGCCAATTTACCTTAATAGGTAACTTAATTGAACAACAGTTTATAAATGTTGGTGACTGGAATTTTGGTTCTGCAATATCTATCGTTATGATGGTTATTATATTAATATCAATGGGAATTATGAACCGATTTGATAAGGATAAGGAGGGGGTAAATCTATGGTAAATAAAGTTTTAAAGAGAGTATATACTGCTCTTATATATTTTTTCCTATATGCCCCCATCATAATACTTATTGTATTTTCCTTTAATGAATCAAAATCAAGGGGAAGCTTTACAGGATTTACATTTAAATGGTACTCTATGCTCTTTAAGGATAGACAAATTATGCGAGCTATGTACTATACTCTGCTTGTTGCAGTTATTGCATCTGCAGTTTCAACGTTTTTAGGCACACTTGCTGCAATAGGAATACACAATATGCATAGAAGACAAAAGAAGATACTTTTAAATATAACCTATCTTCCTGTTTTAAATCCTGATATAGTTACTGCAATCTCTTTAATGGTTTTGTTTATTGCACTAAATTTAAAATTAGGGCTCTTTACAATGATTATATCCCACATAACCTTTTGTCTTCCCTATGTTGTTTTATCTGTACTACCTAAATTAAAGCAGCTAAACCCAAATATATATGAAGCTGCCCTTGATCTTGGTGCAACACCCTCCTATGCATTAAGGAAGGTAATAATACCAGAGATTATGCCTGGAATTATTAGTGGTGCACTGCTTGCTTTTACCCTGTCAGTTGATGATTTTGTAATTAGCTTTTTTACAACAGGAAGCGGTGTATCAAACCTATCTATAACTATTTATTCGATGGCAAGGCGTGGTATAAAACCTGAAATAAATGCTCTATCTACTCTGCTCTTTTTAACTGTTTTAATACTTCTGCTTCTTATAAATAAAATAACAAATAAGGAAGAAAGGGAGATGAGTTTAATTGAAAAAAATAAATAAATTTTTAGCTGTTTTTCTGATGGTACTTATTATGCTCCCATTTACATCTTGTTCTAAGGAAGAAAAGGTAACACTTAATGTATATAACTGGGGAGATTATATTGATGAATCTGTTATATCTGAATTTGAAAATAAATATGGAATAAAGGTTAACTATGAAACCTTCGCTACAAATGAGGATATGTACGTTAAAATAAAATCTGGAGGCACAGCCTATGATGTGGCTATTCCATCTGATTATATGATTTCAAAGATGATAAAGGAAAATATGCTACAAAAGATTGACTTTTCAAATGTTCCAAACTATAAGTATATAGATGAAAAATTTAAGGGACTTGAATTTGACCCAAACAACGAATACTCCGTTCCATATATGTGGGGTGTCGTTGGAATAGTATATAATAAAAAGATGGTATCTGACCCTGTTGACAGCTGGAATATACTTTGGAATGAAAAATATAAAAAACAAATACTTATGCTTGACAGCCAAAGAGAATCAATTGGAGTTGCACTTCAAAAGCTTGGATATTCATTAAACACAACTGATAAGGACAAATTGGAACAGGCAAAACAAGAACTTATTAAACAAAAACCTCTTGTACTTGCATATGTTGGGGATGAAATAAAGGATAAGATGATATCTGGTGAGGCTGCACTTGCTGTAGCTTGGGCTGGAGATGCTGTATTTATGAAACAACAAAACCCTGATTTAGAGTTTGCAGTTCCAAAGGAAGGAAGCAACCTTTTTGTAGACTGTATGGTAATACCAAAGACCTCAAAGCACAAGAAGGAAGCTGAAATGTTTATTAACTTTATGTTCGAAACAGAAATTGCAAAGAAAAACACAGAATATATAGGCTACTCTACACCACATAAGGAGGCATATAAGCTTCTTGATGAAGAAACCAAGTATGATAAAACGGCATATCCTGATGAAGAAGTTTTAAAGAGATGTGAAGTATATAAGGATTTATCGGATATGCTAAAGGAATACGATAAAATCTGGACAGAGGTCAAGGCAGCCCATTAAAGTGCCACCCAAGTGAAAAGTGACATTACCTATTTTTGGTAATGTCACTTTTTTGATATACTCACTTTATATTAGACAGATTAAAATCTAAATCCATATGGATATCTTCCATTTCTCAGCATAATTGAATACACTATTATTTTAAATCTGGTTTTGCCATAAATTTTTACTGGTTAAACATTATTGGTTAACTACTTATAAAAGTTGAAGACTTCGTTAAACTTAAATTTTAAGATAATATTTTATGGAAAATGTCACATTTCACCTGGGTGGGAGACCTCCGAAAAAATATTATGGTATAATAAATATGCATAAATATTTTTTCGGAGGTCTTTTATGTTTAATAAGAACAATCAACAAATTGATATTATGACAAATATGATATATGAAAAATTAGTACCTAAAGATCATCTTCTTGTTAAAATAGATTCAATTATTGATTTTTCTTTTGTATATGATATCGTAAAAGAAAAATATAGTGAAAACAGAGGAAGAAAAGCCTATGATGCAGTTATTCTTTTTAAATTATGTTTACTTGAATACATCT
>NZ_FQVG01000065.1 GCF_900129265.1 Caloramator proteoclasticus DSM 10124
ATAAATGTGAACAGAACTATAAATGAAATAGTTGAAGTTTCAATTTGAGGATTTATTCTTCCATCTTTTAACCCCTTGATTTTTTCTCCAAGATGGTATACCTTAGAGAAGTAGGTGAGCATTTGTTTTAAATAACGCTTGTTCATCTCAAAACATCCTTTCTATTGGGTTTGTAGCAAAATTCATTATAGAAAGGATGTTTTCATTTTTAAACCCTAAATTTTTTCCAGTAAAAATCGGAATTTACATATTTCAATTATTATTCATCTAAACCATTACATATCAAGGGGCTACGCCCTATTTATTTTTTAATCTGCGAAACTTCTGTAGAGGTGAAATGTGAAATTGCCATTAAATGATAATTTCACATTTCACTTGGGTGGCACTTTTGAAAAATGGGGGTGTAAATTGTTGGGTTCATTCTACATATCTTTCTACGATTCACCAATAGGGCTTATTAAGATTGTTGCAAATGAAGAGGCAATAGTCGCCCTTGATTTTGTATATAAAAGGTCAAAGGAAAGTGAGAATGATGTGATTAGACAATGTAAAATTCAGCTTGATGAGTATTTTAAGGGAATAAGAAAAGAGTTTGACGTTAATATTGAGATAAATGGAACAGATTTTCAGAAGAAGGTTTGGCAAGAATTAAAAAGGATACCCTATGGACAGGTTAGAAGCTATAAGGATATTGCGGTTGCTATTGGAAATGAAAAGGCTGTTAGGGCAGTTGGTGGTGCAAACAATAAAAATAAAATTGCAATAATAATACCCTGCCATAGGGTGGTTGGCAAGGATGGCTCTTTAACAGGATATGCTGGAGGTCTTTGGAGGAAAAAGTGGCTACTTGAGCACGAAGAAAGAAACAGCAAGTGAAGGCTTATTCACTTGCTGTTTCTCCTTTAGGCTCTATTTTTAACCCAAATTTTGTTTCAACAGCTAATATGGATATAAAAATAAGCATACAGCCAATAAACATATTAAGGGTAAATTTATCGTGTAGTAGTATAACTGAAAATATAGTTCCAAATACAGATTCTGTGCTTAATATGATAGCAGTTTTGGTGGAGGATGTATATTTCTGCCCTATTGTTTGAAACAAAAATGCAATGCAGGAGCTAAACACTCCAAGGTATAAAACAGAGAATACGGTGATTTTGTTATATACTGTAGGTACTGGTTCAAAAATTAGAGCAAATATCAATGAAAGTACAGCTGTTAATCCAAATTGAATTATAGATAATATAACTGGATCGATATTTTTAGCAAAGTGGCCAGTTGCAACTATATGGGCAGCATATAAGAGAGCACACAACAGGGTTAACATATCTCCTAAATTTAAGTTTATACCTACTCCACCTTCGTAGGTAAGCACTGATATTCCTATAAAACTTAAAAAAACACCTATATATGAAAATATATCAGGTTTCTTCTTAAACACAAACCAATATAAAAAAGGTACCATAACTACATTTGTTCCAGTTAAGAAGGCTTGCTTGGATGGGGTTGTATACTGAAGCCCTATTGTTTGGCTTGAGAAGGCAGTAAAAAGAAAAATGCCTACAATAAGACCTCCCTTTAAATCTTCTTTTGTTATATTTTTTAACTTCTTAAAAAATATAGATGATAGTAGAAGAAAGGCTATTGAAAACCTTAAAAACTGTAAATAAAATGGTTTTATATGGTCAAGTCCATTTCTGGTTGCAACAAATCCACCACCCCATATAACTGAGGTTATAAGTAATATTGACATTGCAAATAAATCCTGTTTCTTTTCTTTGTCCATTATCAATCCCCCCTTATAGTGCTATTTTAACAGAGTTAGCTTTTAAAGGTAAAGTGTTAAATAAAAAATAGTATAATAATATAAATGTATGCTAAAATAGATATAGTATAACAAAATTGGGGGGATAGTATGAAAAGTTTTGCCAGCGATAATACATCAAGAGTACATCCTAAAATAATGGAGAGTATCGTTAATGCAAATCTTGATAACGCAAAGTCCTATGGATATGATGAATACACATTGAGGGCTGAAAATAAATTTAAAGAGCTATTTGGTGAAGATATTGATGTATATTTTGTATATAACGGTACTGCAGCAAATGTATTAGGACTTTCATCGATGATAAATACATATAATGCAATAATATGCTCAGAATGGGCACATATAAATACAGATGAATGTGGAGCACCAGAAAAAAACATTGGTTGTAAAATAATTTCAATTCCAAGTAGTGATGGAAAAATAAAGACTGAAGATATAAGTAAATACCTATTTGCGATAGGTATAGAGCACCATTCACAGCCCAAGGTTATATCAATTACCCAATCAACAGAGTTAGGAACTGTTTATACAAAGGAAGAAATAAAGGATATTGCAGATTTTGCCCATAAGAACAATATGTATTTGCATATGGATGGTGCAAGAATTGCAAATGCAGCCTGCTGTTTAAATTTAGATGTAAAAGAGTTTACAAAGGATGCAGGTGTAGATGTTTTATCCTTTGGAGGAACTAAAAATGGGATGATGTTTGGAGAGGCGGTATTATTTTTTAATAAAAAATTATCTGAGGGATTTAAATATAGAAGAAAGCAGTATATGCAGCTCCATTCAAAAATGAGATATATATCAGTACAGTTTGAGACTCTTTTAAGTGATGAGTTGTATATAAAAAATGCAAAGAATGCAAATGAAATGGCAAAATATCTTGAAGTTAGATTAAGGGAAATACCAAATATAGCAATTACACAGAGGGTTGAGGCAAATGCTATTTTTGCTTCCCTACCAAGAGAGGTAATAGATAAGCTTTTAGAAAAATACTACTTCTATATATGGAATGAAGATAAAAATGAGGTTAGATGGATGACATCCTTTGATACAACAAAGGAAGAGATAGATGAGTTTGTAGAGGATATTAAAAAAATTATTAAATAAAAGGGGCGGCATTTTGCCGCCCCTTCATATTGATGAATACTTTTTAACTATCTCCTCAAGTGCAAACTTTAGTCTATCTATTTCCTCAAAGGTGTTGTAGAGTGCAAAGCTTAATCTCACAAGCCCAGGTCTTTTAGTTATATCACTATCTCTAATTATATTTTTAATATCGCTTCTATTTAAATTTAAAAGCTTATGAACATACGGCTGTGCACAGAAGCACCCATTTCTAACGCCTATTCCGTATTCCTCAGAAAGTATTCTTGCGACATCGTTGTGATTTACTCCCTCAATATTAAAAGGAATAATGGCAACTTTATCTTCTATTCCATCACAGTAGAACCTTATATCTTTTACATCCTTTAAAGCTTCAGAAGCATATTTTAAAAGTCTTTTTTCATATTCCTCTACTTTATCAAGTCCAATATAATTTAGAGTATTAATAGCGGAAATTAATGCAGCAACACCCATAACATTAGGAGTACCCCCCTCCTCTTTGTGGGGCAGGTCATCCCAAACAACAAAATCGTCGGTTACAACCTTTACAGTTCCTCCTCCCTTTATATCTGGGATTCCTGAACTTAAACTGTTTTTATCCCCAACTAAAACGCCAATACCAAAGGGAGCATACATTTTATGGGCAGAGAAGGCAATAAAGTCTAAATTCTTACGTTCATCCTCATTTTTCATAGATATTTTCTTATGGGCTATAATCTGTGCACAGTCTACAAATATTTTAGCACCATATTTATGACATAGTGCAGCAATTTCGTGGACAGGATTAATGTAGCCAGTTACATTAGAAGCATAGGTTATTGCAACAAGCTTAACCATACCATAATAACTTTTTAATTTTTTTTCAAGGTTTTCAAGGTCAATTCTTCCACAAGAATCTGTCCTTACAGTATCAATATGGAACCTAAACCTCCAGGGGAGTAAATTAGAGTGGTGTTCCATTTCAGTTGTTAAAACAACACAATTTGGATATTGGCTACATATCTTAAAGGAGAGTTTGTTTATTGCTTCGGTGGTGTTTTTTACAAAGATAACAGTATCCTCTTTACTACCACCAATAAAGTTTATAATATCTTCTCTTGCTGATTCATATATTTCCGTTGATACTCTTGATTTGTAACCTTCACCTCGATGAATAGAAGAGTAGTATTCTGAAAAGTAATTTATGAACCACATTACATTTTTAAAGGGAGGTGTTGTTGCTGCATTATCAAAATTTATATATTTAATAAAACTGCCATCCTTTAATGGAACAAAACTCTCAACCCCAACAACAAGATCTCTAAAGGAATCCATAAAAATCACCCCTTTGTTTTCTATACTATATTATTCAAGGAGTGCCACCCATGTGAAATGTGAAATTACCATTTTGTGGGTAGAAATCAATTATATAATTTACTTATTGAGAATATCAAGTGAAGTGTAAAGTTTCCCAAATTTCATACGATATAATAATTAGACTATTCAGTTTAAGAAAGGGGAAAGGTAGATGGGTATTATCGAAAGAGAAATTAAAATGATTAACAAAAGAGTTTTATAAATCCACGTATTAATTTTTGTTATCTTTGCATTGGGCTTTACTGGAGAGTATATTAAGGGAAACAGGACTCTTCCGTTTATAGCTGCGATTTTATCAATTACTTTTATTGGACTTGTAGCCTCATATGTTTTATATTTTAAGAAAAAGGATTCTACAAAAATCAAATGGATTTTAATGATAAGCTATGGTATTGCATATGTTGTAACACTATTAACTGCAGATAAGGCAATGACTTTTATATTCTTTTTCCCATATGCTGTTACATATACACTTTATGCAGATTGGGTGCTAACAACGATTCAAAACACGGTTGCCTTTATTACAATTGGATTATTTATATTTTTAAGAATTAATGCAGGTGCAACAACAAGCCTTGATACTTCAAACTATACACTTATGGCAGGAACTGTATTTATGTATATTCCAGCAACATTTACTATAGTTAGAGTAACAAGAAACCTAAGAAAGCAAACTATGAATAATTTAATTGAACTTGAAAATAAAGAAAAAGATGCAAGAAGAGCGATGGAAAATTTAATTGAAATCGCAAATTTAGTAAAGAGCAATTCAAATGAATTAAATAGCATAATTGATGAAATAGCATCTTCCACTATGGCCTTTTCAAATGCAGTAGAGGAAATAGCCCACGGTGCATCAAATACTGCAGAGGAAATACAAGATTCAAATAATGCAATAGAATCTATAAGAGAAGAAGTAGAAAAAACATCAAGGGCTTCAGCAGAGATAAAGGAGGCAACGGAGGCAACAACTAAAATAGTACAAAATGGACAAGCTATTATTAATGATCTATCAAATATGGCAGAGGAAGTTAAAGATAAAAATGATAGTGTAAGCCATACAATGGATTCTCTTAAGACAAAGTCCGATGATATTGTAAATATAACAGGTGTTATTGCACAGATAGCAGAGCAGACAAATCTTCTTGCATTAAATGCAGCAATAGAGGCGGCAAGAGTTGGAGAAGCAGGACGTGGATTTGCAGTAGTTGCAGATGAAATTAAAAAGCTTGCACTTGAGAGCAAGAATAATTCAGATAATATAGCAAACATAATAAGTGAACTACAAAATGAGACAATAACATCAGTAAAGGCAGTTGCAGAGCTTATAAGAATAAATGAAAAGCAACAAAAGCTTGTTGAAGAAGTAAGCAGTATGTTTGGAAGGATTAATCTAAATGTAGCTGACATTAAAGAAAAGACAGATATGCTAAATAGGATGATGGAAAATGTAATAGCAGGAATGAATAGAATAGCAAATGCAGGAGAGAACATAGCAGCAGTTTCACAGGAGACTATGGCAAATTCTGAAGAGGCGGCTGCAATGTCAAGAGAACATATAAACCAAGCAGAAAATGCAAAGAGACTTTCAAATGAGCTTTTAGAAATGGCAAATAGACTTGTGTAAAAAAATCGTTTTGGCGTATTGCCAAAACGATTTTTTTCTATTGAATTTTTAAATAGGCTTTGTTAAAATATAATTAGATATTTAGATAAATGTCTAATTACAAAAATTTCAAAGAGGTGTTGATATGATTACAATTCAAAATGTATCTAAAACCTATGGAAAAAACAAAGTTAAGGCACTTGATAATATTAACCTTGAGGTCAGGGATGGAGAAATATTTGGATTTTTAGGTCCAAATGGAGCAGGAAAAACTACAACTATAAAACTTATTACAGGAATACTTAATATGGATGAAGGCAGTATATTGGTAAACGGAATAGATGTAAATAAGAATCCTATTGAGGCAAAAAAGCAAATAGGCTACGTTCCAGACAATCCAGAAATATTTAATAGGCTAACAGGATTGGAGTATTTAAATTTTATTGGGGATGTTTTTGAGATGGATAGCAAAGAGAGAGCAGAAAAAATAATGGAGCTTGCTGAAGAATTTGAAATAAAATCTGCACTTAAAGAGAGTATAAGCAGTTATTCCCACGGTATGAAGCAAAAATTAGTTTTAATAGGGGCCCTAATGCACAATCCACCAGTTTGGATACTTGATGAACCTATGGTAGGGCTTGACCCAAAATCCGCCTTTACCCTAAAAAAGATGATGAGGCAACACGCAGACAGTGGTAAAACAGTATTCTTTTCAACCCACGTTATGGAGGTTGCAGAAAAGGTATGTGATAGAATAGGGATTATAAAGGGCGGACGAATAATATTTGTAGGAACAGTTGAAGAATTAAAGGAAAGAAAGAATGATGAGTCTTTAGAAAATATATTTTTGGAGTTGATTGAAAATGAGTAATGGATTAAATTTAGCGAAAATATATATAAATTCTTCATATGGTTTAAGTAAATTCATAAGGGACTTAAAATACAATAAAAAGAATGCTGCAAAGACAATAGGTCTTATATTATTAATTCTTTTTTCCTTAAGTGGTATGTTTGGAATGTATCTATATTTTAACATTAAGATGTATGATCTATTAAAAACCATTAATCAACAAGGAGCAGTAATAACTTTAGCTGTAGTATCCGCCTCAATATTAACACTTATGTTTGGTATTTTAACGGTTATAGCAAATTATTTTTATAATCAAGAGGGAGATATTATATTAGCACTTCCAATAAAGAAGATGGATTTACTATTTGCTAAATTTATAAATGCATATATTATAGAGTTAATTGTAACACTCGTATTTATGGGAGTTGGAGTTGGTGTTTATGGAATTAAATCAGGTGAAGGGATTTTGTTTTATATAGTATCTATAATTGCAACAATATTTATTCCGTTAATTCCACTTTCAATTTGCTACTTTTTAATAATACCTTTAATGAGATATGGGAACCTAACAAAGAAAAAGGACCTCTTTATGATTTTAGGTGGTCTTTTAGGAGTTTTAATAGCTGTGGTATATCAGTTATTAGTAAATAAGTTTGCCAACACTAATGCAGGACCTGAGGAGTTAATAAAAAGCTTGATGCGAGAAAATGGATTGATTGATATAGTTGGAAGAATTTATTACCCATCAATATGGATAAGCAATGGAATACTAAAATACAAAAGTTTATCAGGTAATTTGTATTTACTTGCATTTGTTTTATTATCTATTTTAGTTGTATATTTACTTCTACTTTCTACTTCAAATTTATACTATTCAAGTGTTATTGGAAGTAGTGAGATTACAAAGAAAAATAGAGAGATTAAAACTGAAGAATTAGATAGAGTTTTCAAGAAAAGAAGACCATTAAGTTCCTTATTCTCAAGGGAAATGAAACTTATGAATAGAGAGCCTGTATATTTTTTAAATGGCCCCTTTGTAGTTTTATTACTTCCACTTATACTTGTAATTATGTTTACAGTAAATAAGCAAAGTTTTGGTCAAATAGACAGCCTAATAAATGGATCTAAAAATATAAAATATATGTTGCTTATTTCAACAGGTTTAATGATGTTTGTTGGTTCGACAACTTCGATAACATCAACTTGTATATCAAGGGAAGGCAGTGGTATATATGTCTTAAAATCACTTCCAATTAGGCCTGTTGATCTTATAAAGGCAAAATTTATTCACGGTGCCTTCTTTGGATTTGTTGCATCAATAATTGTAGGTGTACTACTTTTATATTTAAATGTTCCATTTTATATAATCTTTCTTTCGTTTGTGATAGGAAACCTATATCTTTTTGTTATATACCTTGTGGGAATAATACTTGAGCTTAATTGGCCAAAGTTAGTATGGGATAATCCACAAAAACCAATGAAGCAGAACGTTAATGCTGTTTTTATAATATTTATTAATTTTGCTTTAATAGGGATTAACTATTTAATAACGAAGAACATTTCTCAAACTATTTTAATATTGGCATTTTTCATTATACCAATTATATTGCTTTTATGTGCATATATCTATTTAAATAAAAATATAGAGAGGCTTTATAATAGATTGTAGTATAGATTAAATTTTAATACTCAGCATTATAAAAAGGTTTCAGTTTGGTTAAGATTAGCCAAATTGAAACCTATTATTTTTTAGGGGGTTAAATTTAAAGTTATTATGGAACAAATTGGATAATGTCACATTTCACCTGGGTGGCACTTTTGTTTACACTTTGTTAATAAAATTTGCATTGTAGTGTCACGATGTTACAATAGAATTAACTCATAAGGAGGTGTGAACAATTAAAGGTATATATGCTTTAGGCAGTGATATCTATGTTAATGTGCAAAATTTTAGTGGTAGGATAGCATCAGAATTTATTTTTAGAAGAGTTTTAAGTATAGACAAAAGAATGTCAGCCTTTAGAGACGATAGTGAAGTAGGCTTAATTAATAAAAATGCAGGTATTAAAGAGGTTTTAGTAAGTAAAGATACTAAATTTGTAATAAATAGAGCTCTTGAGTTTAATAAAATATCCAATAAATTTGATATAACAATAGGGCCTTTAAGCTTATTTTGGAAAAAAAAGCTAAAAAATAATGAAGTTCCAACTAAAGAAGAAATAGAAAATGTAAAATCTTTAGTAGATTCAAGGGACGTTGTAATAAAAGAGGATTTTGTATTTTTAAAAAGAGAAGATATGATGATGGATTTAGGTGCAATAGCAAAGGGATATGCAACGGATATATCGAAGGATATTTTAAAGGCCTTTTCAGTTAAAAATGCCCTTCTTGATTTTGGAGGGAATATATATACAATTGGTAAAAACAAAGGAAAGCATTGGAGGATAGGAATACAAAATCCATTTTCAGATAGGGGAGAGATATTAGGGATAGTAAGTTCTACAGATGAGAGCATTGTAACATAGGGAATTAATGAAAGGTATACTAAAATTGGTGATAAAATATATCACCATATAATAGATAAACACACAGGTTATCCTGTTGAAAATGAAGTTTCAAGTGCTACGATTGTTTCAAAATCATCAATCGATGCAGATGCCTTTGCTACAATTGTTTTGCTTGAGGGATTGAAGGAAGGAGTTAAGTTGATTCGTCACTTTAATTTAGAAGGAATAATAGTGACAAAGGAAAAGGATATATTTATATCAAAATCTTTATATGATAGATTTAATTGTATTTGTGATTATAAAATATTTGTAATATGAGGAGGTTTTTATGTTAAGTACAAAAAAATCAACTAAATACTTAAGGCTTGCTATACAACTTCTGTTTTTAATTTTAATGCCAGGATTATTTACGATGATTTTCGGACAGATGAGGCAAATTTATACTTCCATAATTTCAGGTAAAATAAATTTTAATATTTTAGTTAATACAACATTGCCATTACTTATTTTAGTTTTTTTAACAATAATATTTGGTAGATTCTTTTGTGGCTATATGTGTGCCTTTGGAACAATAAATGATCTACTTTATAAACTCTCATCAAGGGTTTTTAAAATAAAGTTTAAAGTAAATAGATCAGTAGATAGTTTTTTAAAATTAATAAAATACGCTGTTTTACTATTTATTATAGTTGGAGTTTGGACCTTTGAAATAAGTGGTTTAAACAGTATAAATCCTTGGGAGGCTTTTGCACAGCTCATTCAGTTTCCACCACAGCTTGCAAGCGTAACAGCATTAATTGTTCTAATGCTTATATTTGTAGGTGCATTATTTATAGAGAGATTTTTCTGTAGATATCTTTGCCCTCTTGGTGCATTTTTATCAATCCTACAGGTATTTAGAATAGTAAAGATAAGAAAGGATAAAACAGGATGTATTAATGGTTGCAATGCTTGTACAAGAAGTTGTCCAATGGGAATTAATTTGGATAAAGTAAACAGAGTTGATAGTTTAGAATGCATTGAGTGTATGAATTGTGTAGGGATTTGTCCTAAAGGAAACGCTAAATTAACTATATTTGGTAGGGTAATTAATCAAATAATTATAATAGTTGTATTTGTTTTAGCATTTTTAGGACTTAAAGGCCTTGCAGAAAAAGTTATAGATTTTAAAATGATGATGGAAGATAAGGATAGAGGTATTAATTTAGGTGAACATATGCCAAAACCAGATGGAAAGAGAAGACACAGACGCGATGGAGAAGAACAGCAGAGAGTACAGAATGTTGAGGTTACACAGGGAAAGTACAAGGATGGAAAGTATATAGGTTCAGCGATAGGTTTTAAACCAGGTCTTACTGTTGAGGTTACAATAAGTGGAGGAAAAATATCTAAAATTGAGATTGTAGACCATAATGAAACGCCAAGCTATGCAGAAATACCATTTAAAATTGTTCCAGATGAAATAATTAAAAAACAATCAACAAATGTAGATGCAGTATCTGGTGCAACAAGAACAAGTGTGGGTATAATGAATGCAGTAGCAGAGGCACTAAAGCAGGCAGAGCAAAAATAGAATTAAATTAAAATATAAAAGCCCCATAAATGAGACTAATTAGTCCTTTTAGGGGCTTTTTTAAAAAATTACAACCAGAAGTGGCTTTAATTATACTATTAATTGAGGAAATACTTTTCTAAACATCTACGAGATTATTTGTAAGGAATAAATTGGATAATGTCACAATTCACTTGGGTGGCACTTTCTAATATGTATATTGTATTTCTTGCCTCCTCTGCTGTAACAGGCACTCTTTTGCCTTCTACAATTGCACTATATAACTCTCTATAATACTCCCTATAATCACCACATTCACTTTGTATAGTTGTCCTTATATCAATCCCATTTAGATTTATATTTAAGATTCCATTTGCAGTTTCAGGCTCCTTCCCCCAAGGAGAGTATGTATTTGGTGTAAGTCCCCTTCTTAAATGTTCCTCTTGCACATCCATTCCATACTTCACAAAGTTTCCATTTTCTCCTGTTACTATGTATTTAGGTAGAGGTTCTTTTACAAGCATTGAAGCTTTAAGTGTAACCTTTAAATTGTCGTAGAATAAAATGAGTTCAAAGTTATCATCTGCCTTTGCAAAGCTTCTCTGTTTTCTTATATCGGCAAAAAACTTATTGGGTGTTCCAAAAAGATATAAGGCTTGGTCAACAAGGTGTGAACCTAAATCATATAGTATTCCAGAGCCAGGAATATTCTCTTCTCTCCAATAATTTTTGGGATAATTTCTAAATCTATCAAAATGTGCTTCAAATTCAACAATCTTTCCTAAAACACCACTTTCAATAATTTTCTTTACTGTTTTAAAGTCACTGTCGTATCGTCTATTTTGGTAAACTGATAAAACCTTAGATTGTTCCTTTGAAATTTTAATCAAATCTTCAGCCTGTTTTGTTGTGACAGTAAAGGGTTTTTCAACTACAACGTGCTTTCCCTTTAAAAGAGCCCTCTTTGCATATTCATAATGGCTTTCATTTGGAGTTGCAACCACAACAAGATCTATGTCCTCACTATTTAAGATATCATCAACATTACTACAAACCTCTGCAGAGTATTTTTCCTGTGCAATTTCGATATTCTTTTCATTAGTTGTATAAATCTTTTTTAATACATATCCTTCTGTGCAGTCTATAATGGGTGCGTGAAACACTTGCCCAGATAGGCCAAATCCAATAAGTCCAACATTTATATTTTTCATTTTATCACCTCTAAATAATTTATATATTTAAGCAAATAAAGGATAAGTTTATTTAGATGAGGTTAGAGAAAAATTATTTACTATAATTTGTAATAAATCTCTTATATTAAACATTTAACCAACTAATTTGTTAAAATTATTTTATATTATTTTAAAGTCAATAACAATAAAAAAATGCAGTGCAAAAATTAAACCTGAATTATTCACCAACCAAAAATTAAACTGAAAAATATTTATAAGAAATCTTAGCCTGAATTATTCACCAACCAAAAATTAAACTGAAAAATATTTATAAGAAATCTTAGTATAATTGTTATATGAATAAAATTTTCATAAATTACAGATATTTACATTAAAGAAGAATAGATTTCACCTATAGTATAAAATTTTACTTTTTGAACTTATCAAAGAACAATAATAAAAGAATTTCATTCTAACTTGTGAATATTTGCTACAATCTCATAAAAATCATTTTTATATGCGTAGCTACTGCAAAGCTTAAATATTATGTAGCGACTACTTCTTACTATTCTTGAGGCTATTTTCATTAGTTTAAGCCTTATTGTATCTATT
>NZ_FQVG01000013.1 GCF_900129265.1 Caloramator proteoclasticus DSM 10124
ATAAAGGAGGAGAAGAGAAATGGCAAAGGCACATTTTGAGAGAACCAAGCCACACGTAAACATAGGAACAATAGGACACGTAGACCACGGTAAGACAACATTAACAGCAGCAATAACAACAGTATTAGCTCAATACGGAAGAGCACAAGCAACAAAGTATGACGAAATAGATAAGGCACCAGAAGAAAAGGAAAGAGGAATAACAATCAACACAGCACACGTTGAATACGAAACAGAAACAAGACACTATGCACACGTTGACTGTCCAGGACACGCTGACTACGTAAAGAACATGATAACAGGAGCAGCACAAATGGACGGAGCAATCCTTGTAGTTAGTGCAGCAGATGGTCCAATGCCACAAACAAGAGAGCACATACTACTTGCAAGACAAGTTGGTGTTCCATACATTGTAGTATTCCTAAACAAGGCAGATATGGTAGATGACCCAGAACTAATCGACCTTGTAGAAATGGAAATCAGAGACCTACTAAACGAATATGAATTCCCAGGAGATGACACTCCAATCGTAGTAGGATCAGCACTACAAGCACTTGAATGTGGATGTGGAAAGCCAGAATGTCAATGGTGTGGAAAGATATTAGAGCTAATGAACACAGTAGATAGCTACATTCCAACACCAGAAAGAGATAGAGATAAGCCATTCCTAATGCCAGTAGAAGACGTATTCACAATAACAGGAAGAGGAACAGTTGCAACTGGTAGAGTAGAAAGAGGAGTACTAAAGGTAGGAGACGAAGTAGAAATCGTAGGACTATCAGATGAAAAGAAGAAGACAGTAGTAACTGGAGTAGAAATGTTCAGAAAGATACTTGATATGGCAGAAGCAGGAGACAACATAGGAGCACTTCTAAGAGGTGTAACAAGAGACGAAATAGAAAGAGGTCAAGTACTTGCAAAGCCAGGATCAGTAAATCCACACAAGAAGTTTGAAGGTCAAGTATACGTATTAAAGAAAGAAGAAGGTGGAAGACATACTCCATTCTTCAACGGATACAGACCACAATTCTACTTCAGAACAACAGACGTTACAGGTTCAATTAAGCTACCAGAAGGCGTTGAAATGTGTATGCCAGGAGACCACATCAACATGGAAGTTGAACTAATCACTCCAATCGCTATGGAAGAAGGATTAAGATTCGCTATCCGTGAAGGTGGAAGAACTGTAGGTGCTGGTGTTGTTGCTAAGATTTTTGAATAATTAAAATTAGGGCGACGTTAAGTCGCCCTAAATTATGAAAAAAATACTAATAAAAAAATAAAATAAAGGTATTGTCAAATCACAAATTATATTGTAAAATATAAGAGTTGTGAAGTGTCAAGCTGCGATGACGCAAGAGGTTGCCGGAAACGGGGAATTCTTGCCGAGTATGTCCAGATCTTGAATCGGGCGACGAGGTTGTGTGTAAATTTACGGGGAAAATTAAGAAACACCCGGTATAGTGTACACAATAACCGTTGTCGTGCGTAGAAAAATCAAAGCGTGCGATGAAAAGGAGGGTAAGATTATGGCAAAGCAAAAAATAAGAATCAAATTAAAGGCATTTGATCACAATCTATTAGATGCATCAGCTCAAAAGATAGTTGAAACTGCAAAGAAGACTGGAGCACAAGTTTCAGGTCCAGTACCACTACCAACTGAAAAGGATGTAGTAACAATTCTAAGAGCAGTACACAAGTACAAGGATTCAAGAGAACAATTTGAAATAAGAACTCATAAGAGACTAATTGATATTACAAACCCAACTCAAAAGACAGTTGATTCACTTATGAGACTTGACCTACCAGCAGGTGTTGATATCGAAATAAAGCTATAATATGAACTATTATGAATGCGTTCGCATTCCGCTGATAAGTTTAGGAGGTGTAGAGGATGAAAAAGGCAATATTAGGTAGAAAGCTTGGAATGACTCAAATATTTGATGAGAACGGAAGAGTAATTCCTGTTACAGTAATAAAGGCTGGTCCATGTTTTGTTGTTCAAAAGAAGACTGTGGATACAGACGGATACAATTCAATTCAAGTAGGTTTTGAAGAAATAAGAGAAAAGCTTGTTAATAAGCCAATGAAGGGACATTTTGAAAAGGCAAATCTTAAGCCACTAAGATTTGTTAAGGAATTCAGATTAGAAGATGTTTCAGCATACGAAGTAGGAAGCGAAATTAAAGCTGACGTATTCGCGGCTGGAGATAAGGTTGATGTTACAGGAACATCAAAGGGTAAAGGATTCCAAGGTGTTATAAAGAGATGGAATGCTAACAGAGGACCAATGAGCCACGGTTCAAAGTATCATAGAGCGGTAGGTTCAATGGGTGCTTCATCTGACCCATCAAGAACATTCAAAGGAAAGAAAATGCCTGGACATATGGGCGCAAGAAAGTCAACTATGCTAAACCTACAAGTTGTTAAGGTTGATGCAGAAAGAAACCTAATTCTTGTTAAGGGTGCAGTACCAGGACCAAAGAAGGGTCTAGTAATTATAAGAGATTCAGTTAAGGCTTGATTCTAAAGGAAAGGAGGAATAACGATGCCTAAGGTAGATTTATATAATATGAACGCTGAGAAGGTTGGAGAAATCGAACTTTCAGATGCAGTATTTGGAGTTGAAATAAATCCATATGTTATGCATCAAGTTGTAAAGATGCAACTTGCAAACAAGAGACAAGGAACACAATCAGCATTAACAAGAGCAGAAGTTTCTGGTGGTGGAATAAAGCCATGGAGACAAAAGGGAACAGGTAGAGCAAGACAAGGTTCTATAAGAGCTCCACAATGGACACATGGTGGTATTGTATTTGCTCCAAAGCCAAGAGATTACAGCTTTACAGTTCCAAAGAAGGTAAAGAGACTTGCATTAAAGTCAGCTCTTTCATCAAAAGTTGTTGACAACAACATAATAGTGCTTGATGAACTTAAGTTAGATGCTCCAAAGACAAAGACAATAGTTGAAATGTTAAAGAAGTTCGATGCAAAGAAGACTTTAATAGTTGTTAAGGAATCAGATGAAGTAATCTACAAGTCAGTTAGAAATATAGAAAATGCACATGTTATACCAGTAAACAATATAAATGTTTACGATCTATTAAAGTATGAGAAGCTAATAATAACTAAGGATGCCGCTTCTAAAGTGGAGGAGGTGTATGCATAATGAAGCTAACAAGCTATGATATAATAAGAAGACCAGTAATAACTGAAAAGACAATGGCTCAAATGGCAAACAGACAATACACCTTCATGGTACATGTAGATGCAAACAAGTCAATGATAAAGAGAGCAGTAGAAGAAGTTTTTGGAGTTAAGGTTGAAGATGTAAAGACTCAAAACTACGAAGGAAAGACAAAGAGAGTAGGAATGAATGTTGGTAAGAGACCAAGCTTCAAAAAAGCAATAGTTAAGCTTACTGCAGATAGCAAAGCAATTGAATTCTTTGAAGGATTTAATGCGTAATTGATATAGATATTTTGGCGCTATTGGCAGGACTGCCAGATAAGCTGTAAAGGAGGGTTAGCAATGGGAATTAAAAAGTTTAAGCCAACTACGCCTGGTAGAAGAAATATGACTGGGCTTTCATTTGAAGAAATAACAAAGAAAGAACCTGAAAAGTCATTGGTTATAACACTTAAGAAGCATTCAGGAAGAAATAGCTACGGAAGAATAACTGTACGTCACAGAGGTGGCGGATACAAGATAAAGTACAGAATAATTGACTTCAAGAGAGATAAGGATGGTATTCCAGCAAAGGTAACTGCTATAGAATACGATCCAAATAGAACAGCTAACATAGCACTTCTTACTTATGCAGATGGAGAAAAGAGATATATACTTGCTCCAAATGGTTTATCAGTAGGCGATACAGTAATGTCAGGTGAAAATGCTGACATTAAAGTAGGAAATGCTCTAAAGCTTAAGGACATTCCAGTAGGTACAATGATACACAACATAGAATTAAATCCAGGAAAAGGTGGTCAGTTAGTAAGAGCAGCTGGTGCAGCAGCTCAGCTAATGGCTAAGGAAGGTAAGTACGCACAAGTAAGACTACCATCCGGAGAAGTTAGATTAGTAAGACTTGAATGCAAAGCTACAATTGGTGTTGTAGGTAATGCAGAACACGAACTAGTTATAATAGGTAAAGCAGGTAGAAAGAGACATATGGGTATCAGACCTACAGTTAGAGGTTCTGTTATGAACCCAGTTGACCACCCACACGGTGGTGGTGAAGGTAAGTCACCAATAGGACGTCCATCACCTGTTACTCCATGGGGTAAACCAACTCTTGGATATAAGACTAGAAAGCATAAGAAGTATTCAGATAAATTAATAGTAAAGAGAAGAAAGTAATATAAGGGGCAGGGCTAAGCTCTGCTTCCTAATGTTAACTTATGCGAAGGGAGGCACGAATTAACATGGGTAGATCATTAAAAAAAGGTCCATTTGTTGAAGAAAGACTTTTCAAAAGAATACTTGAAATGAACAAGAATGGTGAAAAGAAGGTTATAAAGACTTGGTCAAGAAGTTCAACAATATTCCCACAAATGGTTGGACACACTATAGCTGTATATGATGGAAAGAAGCACGTTCCAGTTTATATTACAGAAGATATGGTAGGACATAAGCTTGGGGAATTTGCACCAACAAGAACTTACAGAGGCCATGATGACACAGAAAAGAAATCAAAAGTTAGATAATGAAGGGAGGGCGCATTCATGGAAGCAAGAGCACATGCAAGATATATAAGAATGTCTCCAAGAAAAATAAAGGTTGTTCTTGACCTAATAAGAGGCAAGAAGGTTAATGAGGCTTTAGCAATACTAAAGCATACTCCAAGGGCAGCAGCACCTGTTGTAGAAAAGCTACTTAAGTCAGCTATAGCAAACGCTGAAAACAATCACAATATGGATGTAAACAAGTTATTTGTTGCAGAAACATATGCAAATCAAGGGCCAACACTAAAGAGATTTAGACCAAGAGCTCAAGGAAGAGCTTACAGAATAAGAAAAAGAACAAGCCATATAACTATGGTATTAAAAGAAAGAGCATAAAGCATAACCAGAAGGAGGGTTAATAGTGGGACAAAAAGTAAATCCACATGGATTAAGAGTTGGAGTTATTAAAGACTGGGATGCTAAATGGTATGCAAATGATAAGGATTTTGCAGACTTACTAATAGAAGATAACAAGATAAGAGAATTTATAAAGAATAAGCTATATGCTGCAGGAATATCAAGAGTTGTTATAGAAAGAAAAGCAAATAAGTCAGTAAAGATAAACATCCACACTGCTAAGCCAGGTATAGTAATCGGAAAAGGCGGTCAAGGTGTAGAAGATCTTAAGAATGAAATAGCTAAGATGACTGGAAAGAATATACTTATAAACATAGTTGAAATAAAGAATCCAGAAATAGATGCACAACTTGTTGCTGAAAATATAGCTGCTCAAATCGAAAAGAGAGTTTCATTTAGAAGAGCAATGAAGCAAGCTATATCAAGAGCAATGAAGTTCAACATAAAGGGTATAAAGACTGCTGTTTCAGGAAGACTTGGTGGAGCTGAAATGGCAAGAACAGAAAGATATCATGAAGGAACTATTCCACTACAAACTTTAAGAGCGGATATAGATTATGGATTTGCAGAAGCTCACACAACTTACGGGAAAATAGGTGTTAAGGTTTGGATATATAAGGGAGAAGTTCTTGGAAAGAAAAAGGAAGTTATAGAAACTGAAGAAGCTGCGAACAACTAATGTAACGGGAAGGAGGAAAATACCATGTTAATGCCTAAGAGAGTTAAGCATCGTAAGGTGCAACGTGGAAGAATAAAAGGAAAGGCTACAAGAGGTAACTTTATAGCATATGGAGATTATGCTATAATGGCAACAGAAGCGGGTTGGATAACAAGCAATCAAATAGAAGCTGCCAGAATAGCAATAAACAGATATATAAGAAGAGGCGGAAAGCTTTGGATAAAGATATTCCCAGATAAGCCAATAACAAAGAAACCAGCTGAAACTCGTATGGGTTCAGGTAAGGGTTCACCAGAATACTGGGTAGCAGTAGTTAAGCCAGGTAGAGTTCTATTCGAATTATCAGGGGTTGCAGAAGAAGTTGCAAGAGAAGCAATGAGACTTGCTTCACACAAGCTTCCTGTAAAAACTAAGTTTGTTACAAGAAGAGACTTCGAGATGGGTGGTGAAGTAAATGAAGGCTAATGAGTTAAAGGCACTACGTGAAAGCAATCTTCAAGAATTAAATAAAAAGGTTATGGATTTAAAAGCTGAACTTTTCAATTTAAGATTCCAACTTGCCACAGGACAGCTTGAAAATCCAATGAGAATAAGAGAAGTTAAGAAATCAATCGCTCAACTTAAGACAATAATAAGAGAGAAAGAACTAGTAGAAGCAAATAAATAATGAAGGGAGGTACTTCCTGTGGAAAGAGGACTAAGAAAGGTTAGAATAGGTAAAGTTGTATCTGATAAGATGCAAAAGACAATAGTAGTTGCTGTTGAAGATAAAGTACGTCACCCATTATACGGAAAGACTGTTAATAGAACAAAGAAATTCAAGGCACACGATGAAAACAATGAAGCTAAAATCGGTGATATCGTAAAGATAATGGAAACAAGACCATTAAGCAAGGATAAGAGATGGAGACTTGTTGAAATAGTTGAAAGAGCAAAATAATTGGTTGTGAAAGGAGGGCTTTTATATGATTCAGCAACAAACCATACTAAAGGTTGCAGATAACTCTGGCGCTAAGGAAATTATGTGTATCAGAGTATTAGGTGGTTCAAAGAGAAAGTATGGAAATATAGGAGATATAATAGTTGCTAGCGTTAAAAGTGCAACACCCGGAGGTGTTGTTAAAAAGGGAGACGTTGTTAAGGCAGTTATCGTAAGATCAGTAAAAGGAACAAGAAGACCAGATGGTTCATATATAAGATTTGATGAAAACGCAGCTGTTATAATAAAGGATGACAAAACACCAAGAGGAACAAGAATTTTTGGACCAGTTGCAAGGGAATTAAGAGATAAGGAATTTACAAAGATACTATCACTTGCACCAGAAGTTCTATAATGCAAGGAGGTGGCTGAAGTGACAATGCCTAAGGTACATGTAAAAAGAGGAGACACAGTTGTTGTAATAGCAGGAAAAGATAAGGGTAAGGTAGGAGAAGTTCTAAAGGTTCTACCAAAGAAGAATAGAGTAATAGTTAAAGGTGTTAACATGATTTCAAAGCATGTTAAGCCAAGTATGGCAAATAGAGAAGGCGGAATAATAAAGACAGAAGGAACAATACATGCATCAAATGTTATGCTTTACTGCACAAAGTGCAATAAGGCAACAAGAGTAGCATACAAGTTCTTAGAAGACGGAACAAAGGTAAGAGTATGCAAGAAGTGCAATGAGACTTTCTAATCCTGAAAGGAGGTACACTAGATGATTCCAAGACTTAAGGAAAAGTATGAGAAAGAAGTGGTACCAGCATTACGCGAAAAGTTTGGATATAAGAGCATAATGGAAGTACCAAAAATAGAAAAAATCGTTATCAATATGGGTGTTGGTGACGCTAAGGATAATTCAAAACTATTAGATGCGGCTGTAAATGATTTAACTCTTATAACAGGACAAAAGGCTGTTGTTACAAGAGCAAAGAAATCAATAGCTAATTTCAAGTTAAGACAAGGAATGCCAATCGGATGCAAGGTAACTTTAAGAGGAGCAAAGATGTATGAATTTGCAGATAAACTATTCAACGTTGCTCTTCCAAGAGTTAGAGATTTCAAGGGAGTTTCAAACAAGGCATTCGATGGTAGAGGAAACTACACATTAGGAGTTAAGGAACAATTAATATTCCCAGAAATAGAATATGATAAGGTAGAAAAGCTAAGAGGAATGGATATCGTGTTTGTAACTACTGCAAAGACTGACGAAGAAGCAAGAGAATTACTAAGACTTCTTGGAATGCCATTCGCTCAATAATAAAGGAGGGAAAACTGTGGCACGTAAAGCATTAGTTGAAAAGTGGAAGAGAGAACCTAAGTTCTCAACTAGAGCATATACAAGATGTAGAATATGTGGTAGACCACACGCAGTTCTTAGAAAGTACGGAATATGCAGAATTTGCTTTAGAGAATTAGCTTATAAGGGACAAATTCCAGGTTGTAAGAAGGCAAGCTGGTAATGATAAATGAAAGGAGGCAGAAAATATGGTAATGACTGATCCAATTGCAGATATGCTAACTCGTATAAGAAACGCTAATATAGCAAGGAAAGACTTTGTTGAATTTCCTGCTTCAAAGATAAAGAAGGCAATAGCACAAATAATGTTAGAAGAAGGTTATATAGCTAACCTTGAAGAATATATGGACGGGTCAGTTCCAATGTTAAGAGTAACTCTTAAGTATGGACAAAACAGAGAAAGAGTTATAACTGGTGTTAGAAGAATATCAAAGCCAGGTCTAAGAGTTTATGCTCAAAAGGATAATATACCAAAGGTGCTTGGAGGATTAGGAACAGCTATTCTTTCAACATCAAAGGGAATAGTAACTGATAAGGTTGCAAGAAAAGAAGGAGTAGGCGGAGAAGTTATCTGTTATATATGGTAATATAAACGAATGGAGGTGCAGTCATGTCAAGAATAGGAAGATTACCTATTGCTGTTCCTCAAGGAGTAACTGTTACAGTTGACGCAAACAACCTTGTAACAGTTAAAGGTCCAAAAGGAACTCTAACAAGGCAATTTAGCAAATTAATGAATATAAATGTTGAAGACGGCAAAGTTGTAGTAACAAGACCAAACGATGAAAAGAAATCAAGAGAACTACACGGTTTAACAAGAACACTAATTAACAATATGATAGTTGGTGTTACTCAAGGATACCAAAAGGCACTTGAACTTGTAGGTGTAGGTTACAAGGTTCAAAAGCAAGGAAAGAAGCTTGTAATTAACGTTGGATACTCACATCCAGTTGAAATAGAACCAGAAGAAGGAATTGAATTTGATGTACCAGCAGCTACACAAATAGTGGTTAAGGGTATAGATAAGGAATTAGTTGGTCAAGTAGCTGCAAGAATTAGAAGCGTAAGAGAACCAGAACCATACAAAGGAAAGGGAATCAAGTACGCTGACGAAGTGATTAGACGTAAGGAAGGTAAGACAGGTAAGAAATAATAGAAGGGAGTGAGCTAAATGTTAAATAAGCCATCCAGAAGCGAACAAAGGGAAAAGAGACACCTAAGAGTTCGTAAGAAGGTTTATGGTACTGCAGAAAGACCAAGATTAAATGTATATAGAAGTGAAAAGCATATATATGCACAAATTATAAATGATGAAATGGGAGTAACACTTGTTGCAGCTTCATCATTAGATAAAGAACTTAAAGGAAAGCTTGCGTGTGGTAGCAACAAAGAAGCAGCAAGAGTAGTAGGTGAACTTGTTGCAAAAAGAGCATTAGAAAAGGGAATTAAGAAGGTTGTATTTGACAGAGGCGGATATATATATCATGGTAGAGTTAAGGAACTTGCAGAAGCTGCAAGAGAAGCAGGCCTTGACTTCTAATTGAGAAGGAGGGAAATAGATGAGAATCGATCCTAGCAAGTTAAACCTTAAAGAAAAGGTTGTATATATAAACAGAGTTACTAAGGTTGTTAAGGGTGGTAGAAACTTTAGATTCAGTGCTCTTGTAGTTGTAGGAGACGAAAACGGCCATGTTGGTGTAGGAATCGGTAAGGCTGTTGAAGTTCCAGAAGCTATAAGAAAGGGAATCGAAGATGCTAAGAAGAACTTAATAAAGGTTTCATTAACTGGAACTACAGTACCACACGATGTAGTTGGTGAATTCGGTGCTTCAAGCGTACTTATAATGCCTGCAAACGAAGGTACAGGAGTTATCGCAGGTGGTCCTGTACGTGCAGTGCTTGAGCTTGCTGGAATTAAGGACGTTAGAGCTAAGTCTCTAGGTTCAAATAATCCAAGAAATATGGTTAATGCAACAATAAACGGACTTTCCAAGCTAAGAACACCAGAAGAAATAGCAAAGCTTAGAGGAAAGACTGTTGAAGAGATATTAGGATAAGAGGGGGGATTTACATGGCAAAGTTAAAAGTAACATTAGTAAAAAGCACAATAGGAAAAAAACCTGACCATGTAGCTACTGTTAAAGCCCTCGGTTTAAGAAAGATAGGTCATACAGTTGAGCATCAAGATACTCCTGCTATCAGGGGAATGATTAATAAAGTAAATTACATGCTAAAAGTTGAAGAAATGTAATGAGGGAGGTGCTAAAATGAAGCTACATGAATTAAGACCAGCTCCCGGTTCAACAAAGGAGCCTAAGAGAAAGGGTAGAGGTACAGCTACAGGACAAGGTAAGACAGCTGGTAGAGGACAAAAGGGCCAAACTTCAAGATCAGGTGGTGGAGTAAGACCAGGTTTTGAAGGAGGTCAAATGCCACTACACAGAAGACTACCAAAGAGAGGATTTACAAACATATTTGCTAAGGAATATACAGAAGTTAATATAGAAGTTTTAAATAAATTTGAAAACGGAACAGAAGTAACACCAGAACTTTTAAAGGAAGCTAAAATCGTTAAGAATGTAAGAGACGGTATAAAGATACTTGGCGAAGGAACTTTAACAAAGAGCTTAACTGTAAAGGCTCATAACTTCACAAAGTCAGCTATAGAAAAAATAGAAGCTGCCGGAGGAAAAGTTGAGGTGATTTAATTATGTTTAAGACCTTACGTAATGCTTGGGGGGTACCAGAATTAAGAAAGAAACTACTTACAACTCTGTTCTTGTTATTAGTTTTCAGGGCAGGAGTATTTATTCCTGTTCCTGGAGTTAGAACAGATGTTGTTAAGCAGATGGTAGAGGGTGGTCTGTATCTGGGTTTCCTCGATATAATATCAGGTGGAGCTTTTAAAGATTTTAGTATATTTGCATTAGGTGTAGTTCCTTACATTAATGCATCCATTGTATTTAGCTTGTTGACAATTGCAATTCCAAGCCTTGAACAGCTTTCAAAGGAAGGCGAAGAAGGCAGAAAGAAGATTGCAGAATACACAAGATATGCAGCTTTAATATTTGCTGCAATACAAGGTTTAAGTATAAGCTTGTATCTAAGAAACAATGGTGCACTTGCACAAGAGGGATGGACACAAATTTTAATTATAATAATAACATTAATAACTGGAACAATATTCTTAATGTGGTTAGGTGAAAAAATCACTGAATATGGTTTAGGAAATGGAACATCACTTATAATATTCTCCGGTATATTAGCAAGAATACCAGCTATGATTGCACAATTAACTATATTAGTTAAGGGTCAATCAGTTAACATTATACAAGTTGTTTTATTCATAGTATTTGCACTTGCATTAGTTGCGGGTGTTGTTACTATGGATTTAGCAGAAAGAAGAATACCAGTTCAATATGCTCAAAGAAAAGTTGGAATGCGTATGTATGGTGCACAAAGCACGCATATTCCAATAAACGTTAACTCTGCTGGTGTTATTGCTATAATATTTGCTATGTCAGTAATGCAATTTCCATTAGTAATATCACAATTAACACTGCCACCAACTAATAAATTTAGAATGTTATTTGAAGCAGGATGGCTAAGTCCAAAGTATCCAATATATCCAATAATATATGTAATACTTATAGTTTTCTTTACTTGGTTCTATACAACAGTTACATTTAAACCAGATGAAGTAGCACAAAATTTACAAAAGAGTGGTGGATTTATACCTGGACTTAGACCTGGTAAACCAACTGAAGAGTTTTTAACAAGAGTTATTAATAGAATGACAATCATCGGTGGAATATTTGCTTCAATCGTAGCAGTAACTCCAATAATACTAAGTCAAGTAAGCAATCTTGGACAGTTACAATTTGGTGGTACTGCATTACTTATCGTAGTTGGTGTTGCATTAGAAATAGATAAACAATTAAAGGCAAATTTAGTAATGAGACACTACGAAGGTTTCTTGAAATAGAGTAAATGGAGTTGATTTAGATGAAAATAGTGCTTCTTGGACCACCTGGGGCGGGAAAAGGAACACAAGCAAAATTAATAGTTCAAAAATATAATATTCCTCATATATCAACAGGTGATATATTCAGAAAGAACATTAAAGAAATGACGCCTCTGGGCATTAAGGCCAAGGAATACATTGATAAAGGACAATTAGTTCCAGATGAGCTTACTGTTGAAATAGTAAAGGATAGAATAAAGGAAGATGATTGTAAAAATGGTTTTCTATTAGATGGTTTTCCAAGAACAGTAGCTCAAGCTGATGCACTAAATGATGTATTATCAGAATTAGGAACTAAACTTGATTATGTTATAAATATTAAGGTAGATGAGAATAATTTAATAGAAAGATTGTCTGGTAGGAGAGTATGCCCAAAGTGTGGTGCAAGTTTCCACGTAGTATTTAATCCTCCAAAGGTTGAAGGAGTATGCGATTACTGTGGAGCAGAAGTTGTACAAAGGGCAGATGACTCAGAAGAGACAGTTAAGAATAGACTATCAGTTTATAATAAACAAACCCAACCATTGATAGATTATTATATGAAGAATGGTTTAATAAAAAATATTAATGGTGAACAGGATATAAATGATGTATTTGAAGAAATATGTAATGTTTTAGGGAGCGACAAAAAATGATTTATTTAAAATCTGATCAAGAAATTGAAATAATGCGAAAAGCAGGGCAGATAGTCGCTGAGACTCTTCTAATTTTAGAAGAGGCAATAAAACCTGGTATCACCACAAAAGAACTTGATAAAATAGCAGAAGAATATATAATAAGCTGTGGAGCCCGTCCTTCATTTAAGGGTTACCACGGGTTCCCAGCAACAATCTGTGCTTCAGTTAATGAAGAAGTAGTACATGGAATTCCGGGAGAGCGAGTACTGAAGGAAGGCGATATAATAAGTGTTGACTGCGGTGCTTTTTATAAAGGTTTTCATGGTGATGCAGCAAGAACCTTCCCAGTAGGTAAGGTAACTCCCGAAGCCCAAAGACTAATCGATGTTACCAGGGAAAGTTTTTTTGAGGGAATAAAATATGCAAAGGTTGGCAACAGATTAGGAGATATATCAGCAGCTATCCAGGAATATGTAGAAAAAAACAATTTTTCTGTAGTACGTGACTATGTAGGGCACGGTATAGGACGTGAGATGCACGAACAACCATCAGTTCCTAACTATGGCAAAAGCGGAAGAGGAATGAGATTGAATAAGGGACTTGTTCTTGCGATAGAACCTATGGTTAATATGGGAACCTTCGCAGTTAAGGAATTAGACGATGGTTGGACAGTAGTTACTTACGATGGAAAGCTGTCTGCACATTATGAAAACACTGTTGCTATACTTGATAACGGTCCTGAGATTCTAACTTTGAAAAAATAGAGGTGGAATGTATGGATAATATTGCCCTGGGACAAATAGTTCATTCAAGAGCAGGTAGAGATAAGGGTAGATACTTTATAGTAGTAGGAATTATAGATGAAAACTATGTTCTTCTTGCAGATGGAGATTTAAGAAAGATTGAATCGCCAAAGAAAAAGAAGATTAAGCATCTTGTTTTTCACGATAAATTTGCAGTAGACATAGTTGAAAAAATTAAAACAAATCAACGCATCACCAATGCAGACCTTAAAAAAACTTTGCAGTCAATGGGTTTATTATAAGGAGGTTAGATTAGCCTATGGCAAAAGAGGATATAATCGAATTGCAAGGTACTGTTGTAGAAGCATTACCTAATGCAATGTTCCAAGTGGAGTTAGAAAATGGCCACAAAATACTCGCTCATATATCAGGTAAGTTAAGAATGAATTTTATAAGAATACTTCCAGGTGATAAGGTAACAGTTGAAGTTTCACCTTATGACTTAACTCGTGGTAGAATTATATGGAGAGGAAAGTAAGGAGGGATAGCCAATGAAGGTTAGACCATCAGTTAAGCCAATTTGCGAAAAGTGCAAAATAATAAGAAGACATGGTAGAGTTATGGTTATATGCGAAAACCCAAAGCATAAGCAAAAGCAAGGTTAATTTTGCGCGGCTGCACTGAAGGCTAAATCGCTTCGGTGATTTATATATTAATGTTTTAGTGGTTTTAAGTAAAATACAGGAGGTGTAAAAACTCAATGGCAAGAATAGCTGGTGTAGATTTACCAAGAGAGAAGAGAGTAGAAATAGCACTAACATACATCTATGGTATAGGTAGACCAAGTGCTAACAAGATTCTTGAAGCTACAGGAGTAAATCCAGATACAAGAGTTAAGGATCTATCAGAAGAAGACGTTAACAAACTAAGAGAATATATCGATAAGAACTTTGTTGTTGAAGGTGACCTAAGAAGAGAAGTTGCTCTTAACATAAAGAGACTAATGGAAATAGGTTGCTATAGAGGACTAAGACATAGAAGAGGACTACCAGTTAGAGGTCAAAGAACAAAGACAAACGCAAGAACAAGAAAAGGCCCAAGAAGAACAATTGCTAATAAGAAGAAAGCAGGAAAGTAATAAAGGAGGGACAGTGAATGGCGGCTCAAGCAAAGGCTAAGAAGGTTAGAAGAAAAAGAGAGCGTAAGCATGTTGACCGTGGAGCGGCACACATCAAGTCAACATTTAACAATACAATTGTAACTATAACAGATACAGCAGGAAATGCTATTTCTTGGTCAAGTGCTGGTGCACTTGGATTTAGAGGTTCAAGAAAGAGCACTCCATTTGCAGCACAAATGGCAGCAGAAACTGCAGCAAAGACTGCTATAGAACACGGTATGAAGTCAGTTGAAGTATATGTAAAGGGACCTGGAGCAGGTAGAGAAGCTGCTATAAGAGCTCTTCAAGCAGCTGGACTTGAAGTTAGCCTAATAAAGGATGTAACTCCAATTCCACACAACGGTTGTAGACCACCTAAGAGAAGAAGAGTTTGATGATTGGAGGTGTAAAGAATGGCAAGATATTCAGGACCATCATGTAAATTATGTAGAAGAGAAGGAGTTAAGCTATATCTTAAGGGAGATAGATGCTACTCAGATAAGTGTGCATTAGCAAGAAGACCATATGCACCAGGACAACACGGACACAACAAGAAGAAGTTAACAAACTATGGTGTTCAATTAAGAGAAAAGCAAAAGGCAAAGAGAATTTACGGAGTACTTGAATCACAATTCAGAAAGTACTACGAAGAGGCTGATAGATTAAAGGGAATCACTGGTGAAAACCTACTAAGACTTCTTGAACTAAGACTTGACAACGTAATCTTTAGACTTGGATTTGCAAGCTCAAGAGCAGAAGCAAGACAATTAGTAAGACACGGACACTTTACTGTAAATGGTAAGAAGGTTAATATACCATCATACCAAGTAAGAGTAAATGATGAAATAGCTGTAAGAGAAAAGAGCAAATCAAGCGAAAAGATAAAGGCTCTAATGCAAGTTGAAACTAATGTTCCAAAGTGGTTAACTGTTGATAAGGAAAATATGGTAGGTAGAGTAGTATCACTTCCACAAAGAGAGGACATTGATATACCAGTTAACGAAACATTAATAGTTGAGCTTTACAGCAAGTAATTTAGTGTAGAATTATTTGCCCTCGCAAGTTGATACTTCTAAATAAAGGAGGGTTAAATTAATGTTAGAAATAGAAAGACCAAGAGTTGAATGTGTTGAAAAATCTGAAGATGGTTCATATGCAAAATTTGTAATTGAGCCACTTGAAAGAGGATACGGAACAACTTTAGGTAACGCTATGAGAAGAATTCTGCTGTCATCATTACCAGGTGCAGCAGTAACTTCTGTTAAAATAGATGGTGTTTTACACGAGTTCTCAACTATACCTGGTGTTAAGGAAGATGTAGTTGAGTTAATACTTAACCTAAAGAGTTTAGCTATAAAAATGGATGGCGAAGGAACAAGAACTGGTGTAATTGATGTAAAGGGGCCAGCTGTAGTTACAGGTGCGGATATAAAGGTTGATGGAGATGTTGAAATAATAAATTCTGATCACGTGCTTGCAACAGTAAGTGAGAGCGGAAGACTATATGCTGAAGTAACTATCGGTAAAGGTAGAGGTTATGTTTCAGCAGATAAAAATAAGCATCCAGGTCAACCAATAGGATTAATTCCAGTAGATTCAATCTACACACCTGTTAAGAGAGTTAACTATACTGTTGAAAATACACGTGTTGGACAAATAACAGACTATGATAAGTTAACTCTTGAATTATGGACTAACGGAACAATTAAACCAGAAGAAGCAGTAAGTTTATCAGCAAAGATATTAATAGAACACTTTAAACTATTCCTTTCACTAACAGACTTAGCTGATAAGGTAGAAATAATGGTTGAAAAGGAAGAAGAAAAGAAGGATAAAGTTATTGAAATGACAATTGAAGAGCTTGATTTATCAGTAAGATCATACAACTGCTTAAAGAGAGCTGGAATTAATACAGTTCAAGAACTGATTAATAAAACAGAAGACGATATGATGAAGGTAAGAAACCTTGGTAAGAAATCATTAGAAGAAGTTCAACAAAAGCTTGAAGCACTTGGACTTAGCTTGAAAAAGAGCGAAGAATAGGAGGGATTTTCAGTGGCAGGATATCGTAAGCTAGGACGTCCAACTGACCAAAGAAAAGCTATGTTAAGAAATCTTGTAACAAGCTTTTTTAAGTCAGAGGACGGTAGAATAATAACAACTGAAGCAAGAGCGAAAGAAGTAAGAAGTCTTGCTGAAAAGATGATAACTCTTGCAAAAAGAGGAGATCTACACGCAAGAAGACAAGTTCTTGCTTTCATAACTGAAGAAGAAGTAGTTGCTAAGTTATTCTCAGAAGTTGCACCAAAGTACGCTGAAAGAAACGGTGGATACACAAGAATCATTAAGATGGGTCCAAGAAGAGGCGACGCAGCAGAAATGGTTATACTTGAATTAGTGTAATAAAAAAGAGGGATTAAGTTAAGTATATTAATACTTAATCCCTTTCTATATTAAGTTTAGAAGGTGCCTGAGATGGAAAATATGGTTGAAATTAATAATGTTTTTTATGGATATAAAAAACACGACCAAGCAGAAGAGTTTTTGGCACTAAGGGGTGTCAATTTAAAGGTAAAAATAGGTGAGTTTCTTGTAGTGATTGGGCATAATGGTTCGGGCAAATCTACTCTTTCAAAGCACATAAATGCAATCTATCTTCCCAAAGAAGGAGAAGTAATAGTTAACGGAATGAATACAAAAGATATTAGTAAGCTTTGGGATATTAGACAATCAGCAGGGATGGTATTTCAAAATCCCGATAATCAGATAGTTGCAACAATAGTGGAGGAGGATGTAGCCTTTGGGCCTGAAAATATGGGGGTTGAGCCAAAAGAAATTAGAAAAAGGGTGGAAAGTGCACTAAAGGCGGTGAGAATGGAAGAATATTCAAAACACGCACCACATCTGTTGTCGGGTGGACAAAAACAGAGGGTTGCAATAGCAGGTATATTGGCAATGAAGCCTAAGTGCATTATATTAGATGAACCCACCGCAATGCTTGACCCATCAGGAAGAAAAGAAGTAATAGAGACAATAAAGAAGTTAAATAAAGAAGAAGGAATAACTATTATATTAATTACTCATTTTATGGAAGAGGCTGTTGATGCAGATAGAGTTGTAGTTATGGATGATGGAAAAATTGTTGCAGAGGGAACTCCAAGAGAAGTTTTTTCAAAGGTAGAGCTACTAAAAAAATTAGGATTAGATGTTCCTCAGGTTACGGAGCTTGCTTATGAACTTAAAAAAAGCGGATTAAATATAAGACAAGATATAATAACTATTGATGAGTTGGTGGAGGAGCTATGTCAATTAAGGTAAATAATCTAACATTTAAATATATGGTAGGCACTCCCTTTGAAAAAACAGCTTTAGATAATGTGTCCTTTGAAATAAAAGATGGTGAGTTTATAGGTTTAATAGGTCATACTGGTTCAGGAAAATCAACTCTTATCCAGCATCTAAATGGTCTTTTGAAACCAACATCTGGTGAAATATATATAGATGATGAGTGTATAACAGCTAAGGGTGTTGATTTAAAAAGAATAAGACAGTTAGTTGGTTTGGTATTTCAATATCCTGAACATCAACTTTTTGAAGAAACTGTTTTTAAAGATGTTTCCTATGGACCTAAAAATTTAGGTTTAGATGAAGAGGAAATAGAAAGTAGAGTAAAATGGGCACTTAGTATAGTGGGTATTGATTATGATAAATACAAGGATGTTTCACCCTTTGATTTAAGTGGTGGACAAAAAAGAAGAGTTGCAATTGCAGGTGTGCTTGCGATGCAGCCTAAGGTTTTAATATTGGATGAGCCAACAGCAGGACTTGATCCAAAGGGAAGAGATGAGATTTTACAAAACATAAAAAATCTGCATAAGAAGTCAAAAATGACCATCATTTTAGTATCCCACAGTATGGATGATGTTGCTGAGTTGGCAGATAAACTAATTGTAATGTATAGAGGTAAAAATATTATTCAGGGTACTCCAAAGGAAGTGTTTAGGAATGTTGAAACGTTAGAGTCAATAGGACTTGCTGTACCTCAAGTAAAATATTTGGTACAAAGTCTAAATAAGAAGGGCTTCAATTTAAATGAAGATATCATTACTGTTAGCGAAGCGAAGGATGCTATTCTAAAGGCATTAAGGAGAGAAAAGAAATGATTAGGGACATTACTTTAGGTCAATATCTTCCTGGAGACTCTGTGATTCATAGATTAGACCCCAGAGTTAAAATAATACTTTCAACATTATATGTTGTTAACTTATTCATAATAAATAAATTCATTGGATATTTGTATGTAGCTGTTTTTACAGCCTTTGTGATATTTATAGCCAAGATACCCTTTAAATATATAATGAAAAGCTTAAAGCCAATTATATGGTTATTACTTTTTACAGCGGTATTTAATGTACTGCTAACTCCAGGTGAAATAGTTTATGCAAGATTTGGGCCATTTACAATAACAGATAAGGGTATATATCTTGCAGGTTTTATGATAATTAGAATAGTATTTTTAATTGTCGGAACCTCTGTTTTAACCTTGACTACCTCACCAATAGCTCTAACAGATGGAATTGAACTATTATTAAATCCGTTTAAAAAGATAGGTGTACCAGCACACGAACTTGCTATGATGATGACAATTGCATTAAGGTTTATTCCAACATTGATAGACGAAACTGATAAAATAATTAAAGCACAAAAGGCAAGAGGTGCTGATTTTGAATCTGGAAATATTATAAATAGAGCAAAGAATTTAATTCCAATACTTGTACCTTTATTTATAAATTCCTTTAGACGTGCTGATGAACTCGCATTAGCGATGGAAGCAAGATGCTATAAGGGTGGAGAAGGTAGAACAAGGATGAAACAGTTTAATATAGAGAAAAATGACTATATATCTATTGTTGTTATGGTATGTTTTATTATTATCTCTATATTAAGTAGGAGATAAGTATGAAAAATATTAAATTAATTATTGAATATGATGGTACTAACTATGTAGGCTGGCAAAAACAAAAAAATGGGCTTTCGGTTTCAGAAGTTATAGAAAAGGCCATTTTCGAGGTAACTAAACAAAGCATTGAATTGATAGGTTCAGGAAGAACAGATGCAGGTGTCCACGCAAGAGGGCAAGTGGCAAATTTTTTGATAGAAACTAAAATTCAACCTGAAAGGCTAAAGGACGCAATTAATAGTAAACTCCCAACAGATATTACTATCGTTAAATCTATAGAGGTAGATAGGGAGTTTCATTCAAGATATAACAGTAAAGGAAAATGGTATAGCTATACAATTTTTAACAGATTAGAGCCATCTCCATTTTATAATAAATATTCAGCACATATAAAATATAATCTTGATTTGGATAAGATGAAAAGTGCAGCACAGTATTTAATTGGTACCCACGATTTTGCTGCATTTAGATCAGAAGGAAGTTCAGTTAAGACAACAATTAGAACAATATATAGTATAGACATAACAAAAATAGGTGATATAATTCGATTAGATTACAAGGGAGATGGATTCCTTTATAATATGGTAAGAATAATAACAGGTACATTAATTGATGTAGGCAGGGGCAAAAAAAGTACTATGGATATTCCAAAAATATTAGAATCAAAGGATAGAAGGTTAGCAGGTTTTACTGCACCAGCCTGTGGTTTGTGTCTGGAAGAAGTTTATTATTAAATTAAGCTTGACACACCCGGCTCAATGTATTAAAATAAAAAATGGTGTAATTTACGATACTAAGATCCACTGGCCCCGGATCTTTATCGATAGAGAGATTTAATAAGTCAAGGAGGGAAAATGATGAAAACATACATGGCAAAAGCTCAAGAAGTTGAAAGAAAATGGTATGTTGTTGATGCTACTGACAAGACATTAGGAAGACTTGCAAGCCAAATAGCTACAATATTAAGAGGAAAGCATAAGGCAATCTACACTCCAAACGTAGATACTGGTGACTTTGTAATAGTTATAAATGCTGATAAGGTTGCTTTAACTGGTAAGAAGTTAGATCAAAAACTTTACAGACATCACTCACTATATCCAGGTGGATTAAAGGAAATCCCATACAGAAGACTATTAGAAACTAAGCCAGAATTAGCAATAGAAGAAGCAGTTAGAAGAATGTTACCAAAGGGACCATTAGGAAGAAAGATGGCAAAGAAGCTTAAGGTATACAGAGGTGCAGAACACAATCACCACGCTCAAAAGCCAGAAGTACTTGAATTAAAGTATTAATGTGGTGTGAAGGGAGGAAGGAAAGATGGCAAAGGTTCAATACTTTGGAACAGGTAGAAGAAAGACTTCAGTAGCAAGAGTAAGATTAGTTCCAGGAGAAGGAAACATAGTTATAAATAAAAGAGATATAGACAACTACTTTGGTCTTGAAACTCTTAAGGTTATAGTTAAGCAACCACTTGTTTTAACTGGAACTCTTGACAAGTATGATGTACTTGTAAATGTTCACGGTGGTGGATTTACAGGTCAAGCAGGTGCTATAAGACACGGTATAGCAAGAGCACTTGTTCAAGCTGATGCTGACTTAAGACCAGTTCTTAAGAAGGCAGGTTTCCTAACAAGAGACCCAAGAATGGTAGAAAGAAAGAAGTACGGTCTAAAGAAGGCAAGAAGAGCACCACAATTCTCAAAGAGATAATATGCCTATTATATATACTGGAACTGCATATGCAGTTCCAGTTTTATTTTTTGCATTTGTTATTATTATTTAGTTAATGCATATAATAATTATTGAATAACGAAAATAGGGTGATAGGATGTTAAAAAGATATATTGCTTTAATCATAGTAATAACAATAGGAATTGTATTATATATAAAGTTGCCTGTATTGGGTTTTAACACAAATAAAGTTGTAATAATTGATGCAGGGCACGGAGGAATAGACCCAGGTGCTATAGGAAGAGATGGAACAATTGAAAAGGATATAAACTTAAATATAGCTCAAAAGCTTAAAGGATATCTTGAGGATGCAGGATATACTTGTATAATGATAAGAGAGATTGATGAGGGGTTATATAGTGAATATGGTAGGATACGAGATAAAAAGAATGAAGACTTGCGAAACAGAAAGCAGTTTATAAAGAAATATAAGGCAGACCTATTTATAAGCATACACTTAAATTTCTTCCCTGAAAGCCAGTATTATGGGGCACAGGTCTTTTACCCTAAAAATGATACAGAGAGTGAGAAAATAGCAAAACTTATTCAGCAGGAGCTAATTAAAACTCTAAACCGAGGCAATAAGAGAGAAGCGAAAGGTACAAACGATATATATGTAATAAGAGACAACCAAATACCATCTATTTTAATAGAATGTGGTTTTTTATCAAACTATGAAGAGGAACAACTACTTAAATCAGAAATCTATCAAAATAAAATAGCATGGGCTATATTTAAAGGTATTTCATCGTATTACCTGGGAAATAGTAAATAAGCACAAACAAACAGCTCTTAAAGTAACACTTTAAGAGCTGTTTAAATACTACTGTAATGTTTTTACTATATCCCTTGTAGTTAGAGCAATTTTATATGCGTGATCTCCAACTCTTTCAAGGTTTGTCAAACAATCAAGGAATATCATACCGCTGTTAGGATTACATATACATTTATTCAACCTATCTATGTGGTCTTTTCTTAACTGTTTTTCAACAGAATCAATCTTCTGCTCAAGTTCTACAACTTCATCTACCTTCTCTAAATCTCTATTCTTTAAAGCTTCAAGAGCTTTGCTGAAGGATGTATGACAAAGTTCAAAGAAGTACTTTAACTCAACGGAGGCTTCTTCAGAAAAATTGACATAGTGGTTAAATTTATATTCTGCAAGATCCAAAAGATTTATAGCGTGGTCTCCTACACGTTCCATATCGTTTATCATATTATAAAGGTTCATAATTACTTCTGATTCACCATATGTTGGATTTTTCATAGATAAGGTAGTTAAAAAGTTCATTAATGCATCCTCAAGATAATCAAGTAAATCCTCATCCTTTTGTATTTGATTTATGATATTTCTTCTATAATCAAATATAAGATTAAAGGATTTTTCAAGGTTTAAAAGTGCTATCTCACCCATTCTACTAATTTCCTTTATGCATTGCTCAATTGCAACGGATGGTGTATTTGTAACAATAGGATTTAAATATTTAAATCTTTTTGTGCTATTATCTGCCTTAAGAGGATATATATTATTTAATAGTCCCTTTACTATTGGATTTGAAAATAATATTGAAAAAAATGAGCCAAATATGTTAGTTAAAATGTGCAAAATTATAATGTTTAATGATATATAGGGGGTTGTATATAGAAAAAACGGATTAATTAAATAAATAATATATATTGCAGCAGCTCCCATTATATTAATAATTAAATGTATGAAGGATGTAATTATTATATGTCTTTCCTGTTTATAGGATTTAAATAAAACATAAAATGCAGAACCTATATTAGCACCTATTATAATGAATAAAGCAGAATTAAATCCTATAATGTTGTTTTGAACAAATGGAATAAGAAGTATGACTACTGCATTACTGCTTCTAAAAATAAGTGCAATTATTATCCCTACAAAAAAGCTTGAAATGTAGTTGTTTTTTATAAGGTGTATTAGCTGGTTTTCTATTGTTCCAGATTTAATATAAATTAAAGATACTAAAAGAAGACCTATGCTTAAAAGAATCTGACCTAAATTAAATATATTTTTCTTAGTATTTTTATTAACAAATATAACTATAAATGTTCCTGCAAATATTAATAAATAAGGTACTACTGAAATATTAAGAAGTATAATAACTGGGATTAAAGAGGCACCAATATTTACACCACATATAAAATATAAAATATTAACAAAATCAATAGAACCAGCCTCAAGAATACTTGAATAGGATGTTGCTGAAATAGTACTGCTTTCTGTTATAAAGGAAAATATTATTCCTTCAAACAAAGAGTACAATTTGCTTACATTCTTATGTTTAAATTTATTATGAAACCAAGAGCTAAAATAATTTTGAGATGAATGACTAAGCATAGATAACGAGAAAATAAGTAAACCTATTCCACCTAATAAATTATAAATTTGTGTTTTCATATGTATTCCCCCAATGTTATATTCACTAATATTATTATAACAAAAGGATTTTTTAAATTACATAAAAAAGTATAATAAAGTTATTTTATTGTAAAAAATTATCTAAAAAGGTGCCAGGAACAATGGGAATTTCAAAATACCTTGTTCGTGGCACCCTATACTAATTATTCATCCTTCTTCATACAGTGTGGACAAGGATAATAGAAGGGATGGTCTAAAAGCAGTGAAGCTTCATTTAATGAGCTATACATATCAATAGCTTCTTTATCAATGCTATCAATATTACATTCTGTTTTTTCATTTACTAAATCGTGTAGAGTCTTTTTTTCTATATCATATAGATATCTTTTACCATAGTAGGGTTCTTCGTATCTTCTCATCCTCTTCACTCCTTAAAATCAAGTACCATTTGTGCTATGTTATTTGAGTGGTCACCTATTCTTTCGATGTTACTTATTAAATCTAAGAATATTGTACCACTTGCAGTTGAACATACACCCTTGTTTAATCTATCTATATGTTCATTTCTAAGTTGCTTTTCCATCATATCTATTTTTCCTTCAGCCTCAAGAACCTTTTGTGCTAAACTAAAATCAAAATTCTTTAGAGCTTCTACTGATGAATCGACCGCATATTTTGCCACACCATAAATCTCTTGAAGTTCCTTTATAGCTTCATCTGAGAATACCAATTTGTTATCAATTCTAAACTGTGCAAGTTCTGCTATATTGTCAGCGTGATCACCAATTCTTTCAATGTCGTTTACAACGTGGAATAGTGAAGTTATAATTTCTGAATCGTGTTCTGAAAGAGAAGTATTAGATAGAGCCACCATAAAGGCTGTTATTTCTCTTTCAAGGAAGTTTACTACTTGTTCAACTTCAAATACCTTGTTTATTAATTTAGTATCTTCATTGAAGAAGGCTTCCATAGATCTTGTTAAATTTTCTGAAGCAATTTGTCCCATTCTTGAAACTTCTTTAATAACTTGGCCAACAGCTATTGATGGTGTTTCAAGAAGTCTTGAATCTAAGTGTTCTAAAGTCATTGCAGTTGCTTCCTTTTCTTCACCAGGAACTAACCACTTAACCCATTTAACAAGTAGAGGTATGAATGGTGCTTGAATTATTACGTTTGTTAAATTAAATATTGTATGGGCATTTGCAATTTGTCTTTTTATATCTCCACCAAGCATAGGAATTAGCTTTACTACTATAGGCAAAATAGCCATAAATATTAGAGTACCAATTAAATTAAATGAAAGATGTATAAATGATGCTCTTCTTGCGTTTTTACTTGCACCAATACTTGCAAGCATTGCTGTAACACAAGTACCTATGTTATCACCAAATAGTATTGGAAGAGCAACATTAAGTGGTAGTGCATTAATTCCAGCAAGAGCCTGAAGAATACCAATTGTGGCACTACTACTTTGAACAACTGCTGTCATTCCAAGTCCTACAAATACTCCAAGTATTGGGTGAGTACCTAAGGTTATAATTAGATTTCTAAACCCATCCATCTGAGCAAGTGGCTTCATTGAGTGTTCCATCATTTTCATACCTACAAATAGAACACCAAAACCAAATACTATTTCTCCAATATCCTTAGTTTTCTTCTTATTTGAGAACATAAGCATTGCAGCACCAATTGCAAGTATTAGTGGTGCAACATCTGTTAGCTTAAAAGCAATAAGTTGTGCAGTCATTGTAGTACCAATGTTTGCACCCATTATAACACCTGCTGCTTGATATAGATTCATAAGTCCTGCATTAACAAAACCAACTGTCATAACAGTTGTAGCAGATGAACTTTGGATAATTGCAGTAACAATTGCACCAACAGTAATTGCAAGTATTCTGTTAGTTGTTAAAACTTCAAGTATTCTTTTAAGTTTTTCTCCTGCAGCCTTTTGGAGTCCTCCTCCCATCATATGCATACCATAGACGAAAAGACCAAGGCCACCTAACAGTTCAAAAACCATTTTTGCATTCATAATATACCCCCATCTTTTACATTATTAAACGCGTAAATAGAAATATTTTTACGCGTCCATTTTCGACAATATTACTCTTTAAAATATGTTTTTCTACATACGATTTAGATTATACTTATCTTATGTTAATTCTGTGTTAAGTTTGTGTTAATAAAACAAAATATTTAACCAAGTGATAAAATAGGATTAACATTAAATTAACAATACCCTATATTAATTATACATTTGAATAAATACTTTTAAAAGTATAAAATTAAATAGGGGTGATTAATTTGTATTTAAAGGAGATAGAATCATTTAAAAATAGAATAATATCAGAAATCAGTATAGATGAAAGATGTGCAAGTTATGTGGATTTTCCGGAGAATATATCGGATGAATTAAAGGAGTTTTTAATTAAAAGAGGTTTTACAAAACTTTACTCACATCAAAGGGAGATGTTTGAACATTCAAAGCAGGGTGAAAATGTTATTATAACAACTCAGACAGCAAGTGGTAAAACTTTGAGTTTTTTACTTCCTGTAATAGATGAGATACTTAAAGATAATAAAACAAGAGCTATATTTGTATATCCTACAAAGGCCCTTGCAAATGATCAGTTTAGAAACATTCTTCCCTTTATTGAACATTTTGGAGAAGACAGAATACAAGCAGGTATATATGATGGGGATACCCCCCCTAACGAAAGAACAAGAATTAGAAAAACAGCAAATATAATTCTTACAAATCCTGAAATGCTAAATTCAGCCTTTTTACCTAATCATAGTCTATATGGGTTTAATCACGTTTTTTCTAAGTTAAAGTTTTTTGTTGTAGATGAACTTCACGTTTACAGAGGTGCCTTTGGTTCTCATATGGCTAATATAATTAGAAGACTAAAGAGAGTTTGTAAATACTATAGGTCAAACCCTCAATATCTTTTTAGCTCAGCAACAATAGCAAATCCAAAGGAACTTGCAGAAACATTAACAGCTGAAGAATTCTATCACGTTAAGAAGGATGGTTCCCCATCCCATAAAAAACACATTTATATTTGGCAGCCCCCATATGTTAGAGATTCTGAATATCGCAAGACACCAGAAGAAGAGGCTGCAGAAATTATACCGGATATGATTCAAAATGGAAGAAGATTTATTACATTTTGTAAAAGTAGGCGTGAAGTTGAGGTTGTTTTAAAGGAAACGCGTGATAAGTTAGCAAATGTTGAAGATATACCAAGCCTTCTTGATTTAACAGATAAGATAGCAGGATATAGAGGTGGATATAAAAAGGAAGAGAGAAAGGATATAGAAAAAAGGCTTGTTAAGGAAGAAATTAATGGTGTAATAGCAACAAATGCTTTAGAACTTGGAATAGATATAGGGGATATTGATATTGTAATATGCTCTGGATTTCCAGGAACTAAGGCATCCTTTTGGCAGCAGGTAGGACGTGCAGGAAGGCGTAAAGAAGCTGTTGGAATACTAATACTTGATGTTGGGCCAATTGACCAATATATAGCTGTAAATAGCGAATTTTTATTAAAGACAGGCGTAGAAAATGCAGTTTTAGATAAGAATAATCTTTTTATTCAGCTTGCCCACGTAAGAGCAGCTGCAGCAGAATTACCACTTACTCTTGATGATGCAGAACTGTTTCCAGATATAGCAGAGATAATACCTGTTCTCTTAAAGGCAGGAGAGTTAAAAAATGATGGTGGAATATTTACTTGGATTGGGAAGGAACATCCTGCAGGAGATTTTAGCTTAAGAAATATATCAAGGGATATTTATAAGGTTATAAACAAAGTAAATGGGGAAATGCTTACAGAGATGGATGAGTATCAAGCCTTCCACGAAGTATATGAAAAGGCTATCTATATGCACGATGGTGTTCAATATATGGTGGAAAAGCTTGATTTAGTAAATAGAATAGCAACAGTTTTTCCAATAGAAGTTAATTATTTTACTGTTCCCTTTACAGATACAATGGTAAATATAATAAAGGAGTTTAAAAATATTAATTTTGCAAGAACCACTGCTACCTTTGGCGACGTTTTAATTAAAGAGGCAGTTGTGGCATATAAGATGATACAGTTTCACAATAGGCAAAACTTAGGATTCGAATCAATAAAGGATAACCTATTTACCACTCTTGAGACTGAAGGGCTTTGGTATTTAATACCGAATGATGTCGATGATGTTTTAAACCTTTATACAGAATTTAATTATTATAACGGCATTAAACATTCACTTCTTACCGCAGCAAGAATAAGAACAATGGCAACGGCTGAGGATATTGGAGCAACTATGTTTAACACAGTTGAAAAGGATGGAGAAATAAAGAGGGCCTATGTTATACTATATGATTTATACCCAGGCGGATTGGGATTTACAGAGAAGGCCTTTGATTTTGCAAAGGAGATATTGGTTGATGCTATAAATTTGGTTAGAAATTGCAAATGCAAGGATGGATGTCCTGCCTGTGTAGGGGATTATCATTTGGATAAAAAGATGGTTCTATGGGCACTTGAGGGTATGATGAAACAGGTTGAGGAGAGTCCTAAAATAACTAAAAAGGTGGAAGAGGTTGTTGTAGAAGAAAGTAAATATTTTAAATTAGAAGAGCTTCAATTTAAATGGAATGATTATAGAAATTTCTTAAAATCAAGAAGTGAATCCTTTTTAGGATTCTTTAATATAGTAGATGAAGTTGAAGTTAGAGGTAATGTACTTATTTTAAATGTTGAGTCTGCCTTCTTTAGAGAATGGGTAATGGATACCTTAAATAAAGTAAAGATAGAAAATATAATAAAAAGATATGTTGAGGTTAAGGATAATTTTTCTATAGATGTTAATATAAAAAAATCTGAAAGCAAAATAGATAAAATAATAAGAAGATACGATGATTTAATAAGGTAGGTGAGAATTTGCTAAGTTTATTTGATAAGTTAAACAGCTTTCAAAGAAGGGCAGTTGAGACAGATGAAAAGTATGTGGCATTAAGGGCAAGTGTAGGAAGTGGTAAAACAACGGTTATAGTCTATAGGGTATTGTATCTTCATCTTATAAAAAAAGTACCGTTAAATAAAATTATGGTGGTTACCTTTACAAATAAAGCAGCAGAGGAGTTAAAGGAGAGGCTTAAAAATAATATAGATGAGGAAATAAAATATATAGGTACCTTCCATAGTATTGCAAACAGGATATTAAGAGAAAATGTGGATATAGATAGATATGGTTATACCAGAGATTTTAAAATAATAACTTACGAAGAGGCTGGAGAGATATTAAATAATATAGTAAAAGAGGGGAGGTTAAATATAAAATACAAATCTAAAATACAAAAAAGAATAGAAGAATTTAAAAATGGTAATCTACTTTATGCTAATATGAAAAAGGAAGACGATATCGAAAAGCTCTATGAAGAATATAAACGGGTTAAGAAGGAAAAAAACATAATGGATTATGAGGATTTAATTATAAATTGCTGTGACTTTTTAAATGAAGAATTAGATTTTGAACATATAATAGTAGATGAATTTCAGGATACCGATTATATGCAGCTAAAACTTATAGAAAAGATTGCAGGAAAAAGAGGGAGTATATTTGTTGTAGGAGATCCAAATCAAACTATATACTCCTTTAGAACAGGAACAAAAAATATATTTAATTCTTTTATAGAGAAATATAATGCAAGAACCTATGATCTTCCTATAAACTACAGGTCAACAAGAACAATTACGGAGGCAGCAGCAGCTTTAATAGGTGAAAAAATACATTGTGAAAGGGAATATGGAGAACCAATCAAGATAACAAGCCATTATGATGCCTTTAATGAAGCAAACTATATATTAAGAAGAATAAAGGAATTAAAGGAAAAAGGAGTATATCTTAAGGATATTGCTGTGCTTTTTCGAAGACAGGCACAGGGAGAGCTTCTATATGATGTATTAAGCCGTGAAGTTGAGTGTGAATTTATAAAGGGATTAGAAACAGAACAGGACAGGATAAACAGAGAGTCTGTAAAGCTTCTTACACTTCATTCCTCAAAGGGATTAGAGTTTAGATATGTTTTTATAGTTGGGGTAAATGAGGGTAATATACCAATATCAACCAAAAGAGAGATTGAAGAAGAGGAACTTAGACTTTTCTTTGTTGGTGTTACGAGGGCAAAGGAAGCTCTTGAGATATCTTATATAAAAAGTCCGTCCTATTTTGGGTTTAAGGGATATAAGAGTCAGTATATATCTATGCTTCCTAAAAATCTTTTATTGGAACAGGATAACAGCTCAAAATATACTTTAAATGAAATTTACGATATGTTAAGATTAGAAAAAGAAAAGAAAAATATAGAAAAGAAGGTTACACATAAAAAATATGGAGAAGGTGTAGTAATATATGAGGATGACAATGTATTAAAGGTTAAATTTGATTCCTATGGAGAGAAGGAGTTTTTAAAGTTGTTTTGTCAAGGAGAATTTATTTAAGGGGGAATTTGTGTGGGAGAATTTAAAAATAACAACGAATTAAATGATGAACCAATTAGGCTTGGGTTTAAGGATGTGCTTGCTATGACAATCGCAGCAATTGAAGTACTTTTGCCAATTGCACTTTTATTTGCAGGTATAATGGGTATAGTATTTTTTATTCTATTGAAGTTTTGGATTAAGTAGGGAGGAATTAGATGCACTTTTTGAAGGAGAGATTAAAAGGTATTTATCAAAATAACAAATTATTTTTTTTGGCAGTATTTTTACTATTTATTAAAAGTATATCCATTTTAGCACATATAGTAACTGATACAAAGAGTTTTGCCATTTTTTACACAATAGGCTGTATACCATCATACCTATTATATTTCTCATATATTGTCATTTTGATGTCCTTTTATTTTCTATTTAGAGGGAAGTTTAAAGTTTACTATTTGTTTTGCATAAATTTTTTTGTTACTATATTGTTTTTAATTGATATTTGGTATTTTAGAGGCTTTGGCAGTTTTTTATCAGTACATTCATTGATGCAGACTGGAAATTTATATAATTTATCAGATAGTATAAAATCTCTAATAAAGTTTTATGATTTATTTTTGTTTTTGGATATTTTAGTATTATTCTATTTTTATAAAAAACAAGAGGTAAATGTATCTAAAAAGAGTGTACAAGCTAAAGCATTTACCATTTCATTGTTAGTTTCAATTATTTTTATAATAGAACCAGTGGACGCAATGATTTTATTTAACACTAAAAAACAAGCGATATATCAAATGACATATTCACCAAAGGTTACGATATCCAATTTATCCCCAATTGGATATCACGTTTTTGACGTATTCAATTATATAAAAGAATGTAGGCATATAGAACTTACAGAACAGGAAAAGATAGATATAAAGGAATGGTTTAATAAAAAAGAAAATATAGAAGGGGAAAATGAATATAAGGGTCTATTTAAAGGTAAAAATTTGATTTATATACAGGTCGAATCCTTAGAGAACTTTGTTATAAATAAGAGCATTAATGGAAAAGAGATAACTCCTAATTTAAATAGACTTTTGAAAAATAGCATCTATTTTAATAATTATCACGAACAGACTCACAATGGTATTAGTTCAGATGGAGACCTTATTGTAAATACTTCGTTATTTCCAGTTAGGAGAGGAAGTACATTCTTTAGATATCCAGATAATACCTATAATTCTTTACCTAAAATATTAAAAAAATATGGTTATTATACCCACGCAATACATTCAGATAAAGGTCCCTATTGGAATTGGATGAGGGCATTATATTCAATAGGATTTGATAAATGTACAGATGAAACAAGTTTTAATGTTGATGAGAAGATAGGTTTAGGATTAAGTGATGAATCCTATTTGAAACAGATAGTTCCATTAATTAAAACTCAAAGACAGCCCTTTTACACCTTTATTGTAACATTAACAAGCCATATGCCCTTTAATATTGATGAAAAATATAGGGGTTTAAATTTAAACAAAGAACTTAATGAGTCATATTTGGGTGGATATTTTGAAAGCATTCATTATACAGACAAATGTTTAGGAATGTTTATCGATGAACTTGATAAACAGGGACTATTAGATAATACAGTTGTTGTAATATCAGGTGATCACGAGGGGGTTCATAAGTATTATCAAAATAGTATAGAAAATCTAAGCCAAAAAGAGGATTGGTGGCTTATTAATAACAAAGAGATACCTCTCATAGTGTACCATAAAGGAATGGAGCAAAGGACAATTGATACAATTGGTGGACAAGTTGACCTTTTACCAACAATATGTTATCTGCTTGGAATAGAAAGCAGAGAATATCAAGATACTGCAATAGGCAGAGTTTTACTTAATACTAATTTAAATTTTACAGTATTAGATAATGGAAGTGTTATTGGAGAAGTTGATGAAGAAACAAAGAGGCACGCACTAAAGGGAATTGAAATTTCAGATAAAATCATAAGCTCAAATTATTTTAAACAAAGATAAGGGCAAAGCCCTTATCTTTTATAATAAAGTAATTCCTAATTCGCTACACTTTTTTACTACGTCTTCTGGCCAAACAGATGATTGAACTTCACCAATATGAGCCTTTCTTAAAAAGAACATACATATTCTTGACTGACCAATTCCTCCACCCACTGTAAATGGAAGTTCTTCCTGTAAAATCATTTTGTGGAATGGCATCTCTAATCTTTCACTGCAATTACACTTTTCAACTTGATAAAGTAGAGCATCCTTATCTACTCTAATTCCCATAGAAGACAATTCAAAGGCACAGTCTAAGATAGGGTAGTAGAATATTATATCACCATTTAATTTCCAATCATCATAATCAGGGGAGCGTCCATCGTGTTTTATACCTGATTTTAAATAATCTCCTATCTGCATTAAGAAAATTGCCCCATACTTTTTACAGGCTTCATATTCCCTTTCCTTTGGTGAAAGTTCTTTATACATATCCTCAAGTTCCTGTGTTGTAATAAATGTTATTTCTTCAGGTAAAATAGGTGTAATATGGGGATACAAGCTGTAAACATAAAGTTCAGTTTGCTTAAAAACACTATAAATATCTTTAACTATTTGTTTTAATGTTTGAGTGTTTCTTTGTTCCTTTAGAATTATTTTTTCCCAGTCCCACTGATCAACATATATTGAATGAAGTGCATCAAGTTCCTCATCGCGTCTTATTGCATTCATATCAGTATATAGGCCTTCTCCAGGTTTGAATCCATATCTTTTTAGAGCATACCTTTTCCACTTTGCAAGGGACTGAACAACTTCAAGTGTTTCTTCTTTTATATCGTAGGCGTCAAAGGATACTGTTCTTTCAACTCCGTTTAAATAGTCATTTAAGCCTGTTGACTTTTGAACAAATAGTGGAGCAGAAACTCTTGTTAAGTTAAGCTTTTGAGATAAAGCAGATTCAAAGTAGTCCTTTAATCTTTTTATTGCAATTTCAGTTTCCTTTAAATCAAGTGTAGGTTTATAATCATAGCATACCTTCCATTCCATAATAGTTCCTCCTTGATAAAATTTATTTATATGTATGTAGCGCTACAAAATTACAAAATAAAAAACCCTTCATCCCTATAATGGGACGAAAGGTTAACTTCCGCGGTACCACCCAAATTGGCATAAAACCCACTTTCAGTACGGAGAAAAACTCGATACTGTACTCCTTTTAACGGTAGAGTAATCCGCCCAAGTCTACTCTCATTTAAATGATTTCGGTTGGGAGCTTAGGGATGTTCTTCAATATAGGCATCGTACTGGTCTTCCACCGTCACCAGCTCGCTTTAACTACTTCCTATATCTACTCTTCCCCTCATCGCTTTTTACTAATTATAAAATGAAATTTAAAATATGTCAACATTCAATTTTTAAAAAATTTAAAGTTTTTAAATGACTAATTTATACTTTTATTTTTGATGTATTTTTGATAAATATACAGTTTTTTTATATTAAATATAATTTCAATATAAATATCAACTATTGCTCAAATATACTTGCTTATGGTATAATCAAATGTTGTTAAAACTTTTATACGAAGGAGCGTTAGGTATGAGCTTATATAAAAAGTGGGAAGAACTTGCAGATTCAAAGGTTAATGCACCAGACTATGAAGAGTTCTGGACAGATTATCTAAAGAAGGAACAATTAATCTACAAGGACATATTAGAAAATAAGAAAAACATTATTGAAGGAAAGTTAAAGGATCTTGCTAATCAATATGGTGTTGATGAACTTACATTTGCTGCGTTTGTATCAGGTATTAATACAAGCTTAGTGAATCCAGTAGATGAAGAAAAATTAGAAGAAGATACAGAACTTAAGCTTGAAATAGATTTTGAAAAGCTATATTACAATATGCTTGATGCAAAGGCAAACTGGTTATATGAACTTCCAGAATGGGATGGCATTTTAACAGTTGAAAGAAGAAAAGAGATAAGAAAAGAATACAACAAGTCAAAGATAGTTGTAAATGAAAATAAGGTTGGTAGAAACGATCCTTGTCCTTGTGGTTCAGGTAAGAAATATAAGAAGTGTTGTGGAAAATAAGGTGCATCTGCACCTTATTTTTTTAATATATTATTTTTAAAAGTGCATAATAATTTAAAGAACGATATATATAAACAACATATTGTATTTTTTATATAAATAAATTATAATATAATTAAATAATAAACAATTTTTATTACTATTTATATCAGATAAAAATATAAACAATAGTTTGCTATTTTATTATAAAAAAATTTGTATATTTTAAAAATTTTAGTTTAAATTTTCTTTTAAATTTACCATTTTAAAAATAATATGATAAAATATTATTAGTTTTTCAAGAAATTTATCTAATTTAAAAGTAAAAATATAAGTTAGAGTAAATATAATAAATTATTTCAGTTCACCAATTAAGGTGAATTTTATTATTGACATAAAATTAAATTTACAAATACAACCTATAATTTTAGTAATCAAATAAAAAAACAATAGTATAATATTAATATTTAAATTGGTATAGAAGGAAGGTCTTAGTATGATGAAGGTTTTGCGATGTGGCATAGATGTAGGTTCCACAACAGTAAAACTTGTTTTACTTGGGAAAAATGGGGAGATACTCTTTAAAAGATATCAAAGACATTACTCTGATATTAAAGGAACTCTTAAGGCTCTATTGAAGGAGCTTTTAGATGAATTTGGAGATTTAGATTTTAAGGTTAAGGTTACAGGTTCAGGTGGACTTTCAATTTCAAAGTGGACAAATATACCCTTTGAGCAGGAAGTTGTAGCTTTAACCTATGCGGTAGAAAAACTAATAAGAGAAGTTGATGTTGCTATAGAACTTGGTGGAGAGGATGCAAAAATTACATATTTTAAAAATGGAATAGAGCAGAGAATGAACGGAACCTGTGCAGGAGGTACAGGTGCATTTATAGACCAAATGGCAGGTTTACTTAATACAGATGCAGATGGATTAAATGAACTTGCAAAGGATTATGAGATAATATATCCAATTGCTTCAAGATGTGGTGTTTTTGCTAAAACGGATGTACAACCTCTATTAAATGAGGGAGCAAGAAAAGAGGATATAGCTGCATCTATTTTTCAAGCAGTAGTAAACCAAACTATAAGTGGACTTGCCTGTGGTAGACCTATAAAGGGCAAAGTTGCATTTTTAGGAGGGCCTCTATACTTTTTATCAGAGCTTAGAAGAAGGTTTGTAGAAACTCTTGACCTAAAAGAAGAGGATGTTTATATACCACAAAATTCACAAGTATTTGTGGCAATAGGAGCAGCACTTTTAAGTAGCAACAGCAATTTGTACAAATTAAGTGAAATTATAAATAAATTAGATGAAGCAGCAGATATAAAAGAGGTAGATGAAGATATATTAGAACCTTTATTTAAGGATGAAGAGGAGTATTTAGAATTTAAAAATAGACACGAGAAAAACAGGGTTAAAAGAAGAGAATTAGAAACCTATGAAGGGGAATGCTTCTTAGGAATAGATGCAGGTTCAACTACGACAAAGGTAGCATTAATAGATAAAGAAGGAAATCTTCTATATTCCTTTTACTCCAGCAACCAAGGAAGCCCATTAAACTCTATAATAGAAGCTCTAAAGGATCTATATAGGAACTTAAACGATAAAACATATATTGCAAAATCTGCAGTTACAGGCTATGGAGAACAGCTATTAAAAAATGCATTGAATATAGACATTGGCGAAGTTGAAACTGTTGCACATTTTAGAGCTGCTGATTATTTCTTAGATGGAGTGGACTTTATATTAGACATAGGCGGACAGGATATGAAATGTCTTACTGTAAAGGATGGAATAATTGAAAATATTATGTTAAATGAAGCCTGCTCATCTGGATGTGGATCTTTTATTGAGGGGTTTGCAAAGTCTCTTGGGATGTCAATAGAGGATTTTGCAAAGTCAGCACTTTTTGCAAAACATCCTGTAGACTTAGGAAGTAGATGTACAGTTTTTATGAATTCAAAGGTAAAGCAGGCACAAAAGGAAGGTGCAACTGTTGAGGATATTTCAGCAGGACTTTCATACTCTGTTATAAAAAATGCCCTTTTTAAGGTTATTAAACTTAAGGATTCAAAGGATATTGGAAGCAAGGTTGTAGTGCAGGGCGGTACCTTCTACAACGATGCAGTTTTAAGGGCTTTTGAAAAAATAACAGGGCTTAATGTTGTAAGACCTGATATATCAGGAATAATGGGTGCCTTTGGAGCTGCACTTATAGCAAAGGATAGCTATACTGATGGAGAAAAATCAAAAATATTAAAGTTAGAGGAGATAAATAGCTTAACATATTCAAACGAAATAAAAAGGTGTAAACTATGTACAAACAATTGCCTTCTTACTATTACAAGAATAAATGATAAAAGTGTTGTAACGGGTAATAGATGTGAAAGAGGAGCAGGAATAGAAAATACAAAGGAGAAGCTACCAAATCTTTATGAATATAAATATAACAAACTGTTTAGCTATAAACCTTTAGATGATAACCAAGCTATAAGAGGAAGTGTTGGAATACCAAGAGTACTTAATATGTATGAAGATTATCCCTTCTGGTTTACTTTCTTTACTGAGCTTAAATTTAAAGTTATACTATCAGATACATCAACAAGAAGGTTATATGAACTTGGAATGGATACAATTCCTTCAGACACAGTATGCTATCCTGCAAAGATTGTGCACGGACATATAGTAAACTTAATAAACAAGGGAGCAAACTTTATTTTCTATCCAGCATTGCCCTATGAAAAGATAGAATTTAGTGATGCCCACAACCATTATAACTGTCCAGTTGTAACATCCTATAGTGAAGTAATTAAAAACAATATGGATATCTTAAACGAAAGGGGAATAAAGTTTTTAAATCCATTCCTACCCTTTGATGATAAGGAAAAACTAAAGAGTAGATTGGCGGAAGAACTTTTTGATTTTAATATACCGTTTGAAGAAATAAGTAGAGCAGTAGATAAGGCAGACAAGGAATTAGATAGATTTAAAGAGGATATAAGAAGAAAGGGACAGGAAGTATTAGAATATATTGAAAAGAATCATAAAAAGGCTATTGTACTTGCAGGACGCCCATATCATTTAGATAAAGAAATAAATCACGGAATAGATAGACTTATAGTATCACAGGGCTTTTGTGTTTTAACAGAGGATAGTATTGCTCATCTTGGTAAATTAGATGAACCTTTAAGGGTTGTAGACCAATGGGCATATCATTCAAGACTCTATAGGGCTGCAAGCTTTGTTGCAAGAAGTAAAAATTTAGAGCTTGTTCAACTTACATCCTTTGGATGTGGGCTTGACGCTATAACTTCTGACCAAGTTAAAGAACTGCTTGAAGCCTATGGTAAGATTTATACTTTAATTAAAATAGATGAAATAAATAACTTAGGGGCAGTAAAAATCAGAATTAGGTCACTTAAAGCTGCAGTAGAAGAAAGGGATAAGTTAAACTTTGTTCCAAAGAGAATAAAAACATACAGTGAAAAGGTTACTTTTACAAAGGATATGAAGAAAAAACATACAATACTTGCACCACAGATGGCACCAATTCATTTTGAATTAGTACAGGAGGCCTTTAGATGGGCAGGATACAATCTTGAGGTTCTTCCATCAGTTGATAAAAATGCAATAGATGAGGGACTAAAATATGTAAATAATGATGCCTGCTACCCTTCAATTATTGTAGTTGGACAACTTATGAGTGCACTAAAGTCGGGTAAGTATGACCTTAACAACACCTCTGTTATAATTTCTCAAACAGGGGGAGGATGTAGAGCCACAAACTATATAGGATTTTTAAGGAAAGCACTTTCAGATGCAGGACTCTCACACATTCCTGTAATATCACTAAATGCCGTTGGACTTGAAAAAAATCCAGGTTTTAAGGTAACACTTCCAATGCTTCATAGGGGAGTTATGGCACTACTGCTTGGAGACTTAATTATGAGGCTTTTATACAGAACAAGACCATATGAAAAGGAAAAGGGAAGCTGTGACAGGCTCTATGAAAAATGGATTAATAGATGTAAAAGAGTAGTAAAAAGTGGAAGTGTTTTTGAGTATAAGAAGGTTGTAACTGATATGATTGCAGACTTTGAAGCTGTAGAGATAGAAGAAACAAGAAAGCCAAGAGTTGGTGTAGTAGGTGAAATACTTGTTAAGTTCCATCCAACAGCAAATAACGATATTGTAAAGCTAATAGAGGAAGAGGGAGGAGAGGCTGTAGTTCCTGACCTTGTTGATTTCTTCTTGTATAGTGCCTACGATGCAGAATATAAGCATAAGTATTTATCGGGTAGCAAAAAGGCAAAGATTTTAGGAAATGCAACTATAAAAATAGTTGAGATGTATAGGAATGTGATAAGAAGGGCTCTTGAGAATTCATCAAGATTTGAGGTACCAACAACTATTTACCATTTAGCTGAAAAGGCAAAGGAAATAATAGATTTAGGAAATCAAACAGGAGAAGGATGGCTTCTAACGGCAGAGATGATTGAGCTAATTGAAATGGGAGTGCCAAACATTGCGTGTCTTCAACCCTTTGCCTGTCTTCCAAACCACGTAACAGGAAAGGGAGTTGCAAAGGCATTAAGGGAAAGATATAAGGATGTAAATATAGTTGCAATAGATTATGACCCAGGGGCAAGTGAAGTAAATCAAGTAAACAGGCTTAAACTTATGATGTCTGTAGCCCACAGGAGGGTGTTAGAATCAGCACAAAAATATATGGACAGCAACATACTACAAGAGGCAAGCGTAGCGGACGAAAACTAAACGGTCAAAAAAATAATAGTCTATAAGGGAGTATGCAAGAGCCAGTTGGGATAAAATTAAACCAACTGGCTCTTATAATCATACTATTATTCTTAATTTTACTTGCCTTTGATGGTACATAAAGTGTAAAGTTTTTATCCTTCTCTTTTGTTTAAATTATTTTAAAAACTCATACAAATTGACACTACTTAAGCGTTTAATTTTGTTGTAGAATTATAGAGAAGGGAGTGATTTATTTGTTAGGAAAGATGAAGGAATATGTAAGGAGAGAGAATAAGTTTATATTTAGTTTCGAGAATGGAGAGGGCATTATAGAGGTAATAAGTGATACAATTATAAACGTTTTTGTTCCAATGAAATATAAGGAACATAATTCAAAGGCTATTGAGAATTTAAAAACAAAGGAAGCAAACATATTAGAAAAAAGATATGAAGATAGAGTAGAGATAGAAACTAATGACGTCATTGTTGTAATATATGATAACTTTAGGGTAGATTTTTATGATAAACAGAAAAATCCATTATGTTTAGATTATGATGGTGAGAGAAGCCCATTTATAAGACGAGGAAATACTTCAATTGCAGAGGGAGAAGGAATAAGTACACAGACAGATTTTAAACCTCATAAAATAGAAGTTATAAAAAAGATGCTTGGAGACGAATATTTTTATGGATTTGGAGAAAAAACAGGACATCTTAATAAAAGAGGATATTACTACGAGATGTGGAATACAGATGATCCAAAACCCCACGTTGAAAACTATACAACACTATATAAATCTATTCCTTTTTTTATTACACTAAGAGAAAATAAGGCCTTTGGTATATTCTTTGACAACACCTTTAAAACATATTTTGATATGGGAAAGGAAAACAGTAGTTACTACTATTTTGGTGCCGATGATGGTAATTTGGATTATTATTTTACCTATGGTCCAAAGGTAGTTGATGTTATTGATGGATATACATATTTAACAGGGAGAACACCACTTCCTCAAATGTGGACACTTGGCTATCAGCAGTGTAGATGGAGTTATGCTCCAGAGAGCAGGGTTTTAGAGATTGCAGAAAACTTTAGAAAAAGGGATATCCCCTGTGATGTAATATATCTTGATATAGATTATATGGATGGATATAGGGTGTTTACTTGGGATAAGGAGAAATTTAAAGATCCAAAGGCCTTTACAGACAGGCTAAAGGATATGGGCTTTAAGGTTGTAACAATTATCGACCCAGGTGTTAAAAAGGATAAGGGATACTATGTTTATGATGAAGGAATAGAAAATGGATATTTTGCAACGGATAAGGATGGTATTCCTTATGTAAATGAGGTTTGGCCAGGAGAATCTTTATATCCTGATTTTTCTGATGAGAGGGTTAGAAGATGGTGGTCGGAAAAGCAAAGGGTTATGGTAGATAGTGGTGTAGCTGGTATTTGGAATGATATGAACGAACCAGCATCCTTTAGAGGACCACTTCCAGATGATGTTCAGTTTAAAAACGATGGTTATCCAACAGATCATAGGGAGATTCACAATGTATATGGACATCTTATGTCAAAGTCTACCTATGAGGGGTTAAAAAGATATACCGATAAAAGACCATTTGTTATAACAAGGGCGTGTTTTGCAGGGACGCAAAAATATTCAACAGTTTGGACAGGAGATAACCATAGTTTCTTTGAACATTTAAGAATGGCAGTTCCTATGCTTTTAAATTTAGGATTATCAGGTTTTGCCTTCTGCGGAACAGATGTTGGAGGCTTTCAGTTTGATTGTACTCCAGAGCTTTTATCAAGATGGGTACAACTTGGATGCTTTACTCCACTATTTAGAAACCACTCCTGTATACATACAAGAGACCAAGAACCTTGGGCCTTTGATGAAAGGACAGAGGAGATAAATAGAAAATATATAAAGCTAAGATACAAGCTTCTACCATACTTATATGATTTATTCTACCAAGCAGAAGAAAAAGGACTTCCAATAATGAGGCCTCTATTTATGCATTATATGGAGGATAAGAATACCTACGAATTAAACGATGAATTTTTATTTGGTGAAAATATTTTAGTTGCACCAATATTAGAGCAGGGAAAAACCTTTAGAGCAGTATATCTACCAGAAGGTGTATGGTATGATTATTGGACAGGAGAAGTATTTGAAGGAAATAGGGTAGTTCTAAAGGATGCTCCAATTGATATCTGCCCAATATATATAAAGGCAGGTAGTATTATACCAACATACAGAGAGATGAATTATGTAGGAGAAAAGGAATTGGATGAAGTAGAATTTGAAGTTTATAAGGGTAATGGAAGCTATCTTCACTATGAAGATGATAGAGAGACCTTTAATTATAGGGAAGGAGAATATAATCTTTACAAATTAGTACAAACAGAACAAGAGAACTTTGTAAATATAAGTTTTAGTGTTGAACATAAAGGATATGATAAGGGTTATAAAAAGGCAAAGATTAGATTAAAGAACATCAAGGCAGAAAAGGTTACAGTAAATGATGTTGAAGTTAAAGCAGAAGTTTATGGAAATGATACAGTAGTTTCTTTAGAGATTAAAGATTGTCAAATAAAATTCTATATATAGGAAATTAGCCGGCTTAACGCCGGCTTATACCATTTTTTATTAATCTATATTAAAGGGGGAACTATTATGGGGGGAAAATTTGAGCTTCACTTTACGTATCTAATAATACACATTCAATATTAAGATGTTGTTGATAAATTGTAAACATAATGTAAATAATAATGTCAAAATATTTTTACAAAGGTTTACAATTTATTTAAGTTAATTTAACTAATAAATAATAAACCTTTTGATTAATTTATGATATATTATTAATTGTTATTATTACATTAAGGATAGGTGATAGTGTGAATATAAAGGAAGTTATGGATATAGCAAGCTTTGCTGGGGAGATACTTCTATCAAGTGGTGCAGAGATATATAGGGTTGAGGATACTATAACAAGGATTTGCAATAGCTATGGAGTCCATTGTGAGTGCTTTGTTATGCCAACAGGATTTTCTTTAACAGTAAGAAACAAAAATGGAGATGTTTTAAGCAATGTAAAGAGAATAAAAAATAGAAGTGTTGACCTTCATAGGGTTGAGATGATAAACACCTTTTCAAGAAGGCTTTTAAATGAGAGGTCCTCCTACAAAGAGGCAATGGAGGAATTAAATAGAATAAAAAATATGCCCTATTTTAGTTATAATCTTCAGATTATATCATCGGGCTTTGTTGCCTTTGGTTTTGCTAAACTATTTGGAGGTAGCTTTTTAGATTCATTAGTTGCCTTTGTCATAAGTATGTTTATTTTTTATATTAAAGATAATATCCAAAAATATGGATTCTTTCAATTTTTAGAGTTTTTTCTGTCAGGCCTTATGGCAGGAGTATTATCAATAATAGTTGCTAAGTTAATCCCCTATGTAAACATAGATAAGGTAATAATAGGTGCTATAATGACGCTTGTTCCTGGTGTTGCCATTACAAATGGTATAAAGGATGCACTATATGGTGACTTTATATCAAGTTTTGCAAGGTTAATTGAAGCATCCTTTATAGCAATTGCCATAGGTCTTGGTGTTGGTGTTTCATTAATACTACAATTAAGTTGGGTGTGAGGTAATATGATGGATTTTATTTTAGCATTTATAGGAAGTTTTGCAGGGGCAATACTTTTTAACATTGAACGAAAAAATTTAGTATGGGCTGGTTTATGTGGAGGAATTTCTTGGGTTGTATTTAAGGTGTTATTTATACAAACAGATAGAGTAGTTTTTTCTACCTTTCTTGCAGCCTTTGCTTGTGGAATATATAGTGAAGCTATGGCAAGAAAACGTAAAACTCCAGCCTTTGTATTTTCAATTCCTGGAATCTATCCACTTGTTCCAGGTATTACGGCCTATACTACAGTTAGAGCAATAGTAGAAGGAAGATTAGTATTTGCTGCAAATAAGGGAATAGAAACAATAGGAACAGCAGGTGCAATTGCCTTTGGAATAATGCTGGCATCTACTGCATTTCAATTTGTATACAAAGTTAATGAAAAGTATAGAAAAAAGCCTAAGGTTATTTCTTAGGCTTTTTTCTACACTCACTACATATCCCGTAAAGTTCTACCTTATGGTCTAATAGCTCAAAATCCTCATCTTCTATATTGGATTTAAACATTTCGAGAGGACAAAAGTCTATAGCCTTTGTTTTGCCACATTGTGTACATATAATATGGTGGTGGTGATTGTCTAAATCAATTATTTCATAAAAGCAGGTGCTATTTGCATCCATATTTGTTTTATGTACTAATTCAAGTTGTTCAAGAATTTCTAAATTTCTATATACTGTTGAGAAATTTGTTTGAGGGCATTTAATTTTAGATAAATTTAGTATGTCTTCAGCAGATAAAAATTTTCCAATGTTTTCACATAAAACCTCTATTATAGCTCTTCTTTGGTTTGTCATTTTATATCCATTTGACTTTAATATCTCTTCAAGTTGTACTGCATTCATATTAACACACTCCATATTATTTTTCTGGTGGGAATATAAAGGAATTCACTAAAAATGCAACAACAATTCCGATAAGTGTTTCAAAAAGTCTTTTGTAGCTGTATATAAGGGCGTGTTTATTATCCTTTACATTTAACATAATTGCTAAAAAAACAATTCCTGCCATTGATATTGCATCATTCCACTCAAGTTTATTACAAATATAAATGAGTACAATTATTCCTATGGCTGAGAAAATAGCGTTTGTTGGAAATACAGAAGCAAATATAAAGCCAAGAATTGCCCCGACTACAGTACCTAAAAGTCTGTTTTTTCCTGCTGTATATGTTTTTTCTAATGTAGATTGCATACAAACAAGCGATGCTATAGCAGCATAAAATGGATAATCAAGCCCAACAAAATTTGAAATTAAAATTGATAAAAACACCGAAAGTGCAGTTTTTATGTTCCTAAGACCAATATTCATTTCATCACCTTTAATATTATTTAAAATACTAATTTAAGGTTTGTTTTATAAAAAATAATTTCATATCTTGATTATAATAAAACAAAACATTAATTTCAAATGCAAATAAAAATAAAATATATAATCAAATCATGAAATAAATATATTTAAAAAATATAGTGAATTATGAAGGAATTTTAATATTTAAGTAGAATATTTATAATATTATATGAAATATGTCAATTTAAGTTCTTGAGATTTAATTTCTAAGTGGTTTTAGATAGGAAATAAAAGGTATTTTTTATAAAGTTTTATTGAAAAAATATTAAATCTCAAGTGTATAGAGATAAATAAGTTTTTTTAAATAAAATCAATATGTTAAATGCATATTAATTATAGTAATTATTATAAGTTATATTAAGAATATGGTTTATAAATGTATAAATATGTATATTGAGGTGATATGATGGAAAAAACTTTAAGTTATTTATATTATGAATTTGATAATGAGGAAATTATTGTGGAATCTCAAAATGAAAATGGTAATGATGAAATTAATTGTCTAATAAAGGAATATAAAAAAGTTGTATATAATTCTTTAATAACATCTTTTGGACTAGATTTTATATTATTTAAAGACATAGATGGAGGAAATGTTCAAACAGTTCACAACTTTGAAAAAGGCGTTTATGCAAATCAAAAATTTAGAGAGCGTGGTGAAAGACAATATAACAGAGAAGATTATGTAACAGCTAGTGAAATGAATAGAAAGAAAAAAGAAATTTATAAAAGAGAAAAAGAACTGAGATGCGAATATACAGGAGATAAATTACAAAAAGATGGTTCTACACATTTAGATCATATAGTTTCACTTAAAGAACTGCACGATGACCCAAAAACACGAATGCTTAATAGCGTTGAAGGAATAAAGAAAATAGGCAATGATAATTCAAATATGGCACTAACAAAAGCTTCAATTAATTTATCAAAAGGTGAAAAATCAATGGAAGAGTTTCTGAATACAAAAAGAAAAGGAAGTAATATGACTAATGCTGAATATTTTAAAATTAATAAAGAAAAGGCAACATACTTATATAAACAATCAAAAAAGAAAATTGATAGCCATAATGCGAGAAAATTGTTACAACATTATTCAAGAGAAATAGGTAAAGATTCAATTTTACAAGGAAGTAAATTAGGAATAAGACAAGCATTAGGTATTATATGTACAGAATTTACATTTATTATATTTGATGAAATACCTTTGTTGGTAAAGGAATTAAAAAATAATTTTGATTTAAAGATATTTTGGGAAAAACTAAGAAATATTATCGAAAAAGCTGTAATTTGTGTAAAAGAAAAGTTTAAAGATATTTTAGATGCTTTTAAAAATGGATTTATATCAGGAGTACTTTCTTCTGTTGTTACAACTATAATTAATATGTTTTTAACAACAGCAAAAAATGTTGTTAGAATAATAAGACAAGCAATAGTTTCAATTAAAGAAGCATTGAAAATTTTAATATATAATCCAGATAATCTACCATTTGAAAAAAAAGTATGTGCAGCTTGTAAAATTATTTTTTTAGGAATTTCTGCAATAATAGGAAATTTAATTACTGAAGCTGTTCAAAAGTTAATATCTACAAGTGGTGTTGCATCGATCCCTTTAATTGGAGAAGTATTAAATGATACAATACCAATTTTTGTAGGAACTTTAGTTAGTGGTATTATGAGTATTAGTATTATATATTTTATAGACAATTCAGACTTAATGAGAAAAATTATTAAGTATATGAATAATACAATATATGATAATGTTGTAAATGATTTAAAAGAAGCTAATAAAATATTAGATAATTATATATCTAAACTAATGGATATAGATATAAAAGAATTAAATAAAAAAACATATGAAATTATTCAAATAAATAATAGGTTAGAAAGAGGAGAAGATATGACAACAGTATTAACTGATTTTCTATCAAGTTTAGGGTGTAACATGCAATTTAAAAATTTTGAAGAATTTAATAATTGCATGTTAGATAAAAATTTTGTTTTAGAATTATAAAAAAAGGAGGAGTTTAGAATGTTTTTGAAGTATTTATCAGAACAAGAGCAACAATTATTTCTTGAATTGTGTAATTTAGTAATAAAAGCTGACTTAAAAATTGAAAAAGAGGAATTGGATTTAATTAATGAATACAGATTTGAAATGGGATTATTTGAAGAAGATTATCAAATTAAAGGTATAAAATATGAAGAAATTGTTAAAGGATTAAAGGAAAAAAGTAATTTTAGCAATATAAAGAAAATTATGTTTGAACTTATTGCGTTAGTCAAGGTAGATAAAAAAGAAGATGATAGAGAAATTGAATTGTTAGAAAAATTAAAAAATGATTTTAATTTAGATTCAGATATGATAAAATCCATTTCAAGTGTATTGGATGAATTAAAAAATGTATATAAAAAAGTTTTTGACATAGTTGGTTAAATCATATGTTTAAATGTAGTAAATGTGGAAAGTGTTGTATTAACCTTAATTTAAATCCAATTTATAAAGATTTAGATAGAGGAGATGGTATTTGTAAATATTTTGATATGGAAAAGAGATTATGTACAATATATAATAAAAGACCTATTAAATGTAATGTAGATTTATATTATGAATTATATCTTAAAGATAAAATGGATAGAGAAGAGTATTATAGATTAAATTATTTAGTGTGTAGAAAGTTAAAGGAGGTATAGATATGCCAATACCTTTATTGTTTATTGGTATAGCAGCGGCTACTGCAGCAACAGGAATAGGGGCAGGAGTTAGTGGTGCAAATAAAATAAAGGAAGCAAATGAGATTGTTGAAGATGCAACATATAGATATGAACGAGCTAAAGAAAAAATGGAAGAAGAACAAAATAACTGCACAAATAAATTAGAAAAATTAGGAAAAGTAAAAATGGATATTTGGACAAAAGATCTAAAGAGATTTATTATGTTATATGAAAAAATACATAATAAGCCAAAATTTAATGGTGAACTACATAATGAATTTATTTCATTAACACCAGAAGAACTAAAAGAATTCAAGGATATTAATTTAGGAGCAATCGATATTTTAGCAGGTGTTACTGGTTCTATAGGAGCAGGAGCTTTAGCTGGAATTGGAGCATGGGGCGGAGCAATGCTTTTAGGTACAGCATCAACAGGAACAGCTCTAAGTGCATTATCAGGTGCAGCAGCAACAAATGCAACTTTAGCTTTCTTTGGAGGAGGTTCTTTAGCAGCCGGAGGACTTGGAATAGCAGGTGGTACAGCGGTTTTAGGTGGACTTGTAGCAGGCCCTGCGTTAGCTGTTGGAGGATTATTATTAAATAGTAAGGGGACCCAAAGTCTTGAGAAAGCTTATGAGGTTAGAAGAGAAGCTAATAAAGCTATAGAAAAGATGGAAACAGCAGAAAATATATTAAGGGAGACAGCTAAAACAGTACAGTTTTTTACGATAGAAATAAAAAAAATACGAAATATATTTTTAGAGGATATTGAAAAGTTAGAGATAATCGTAAATGAAAAATATTGTGATTATCAATTATTTGATGAAAATGAGAGAAATATATTATATAGAACTATATTATCAATAAAGACATTAAAAGAATTAACACAAATCCAGATTTTAAAGCAAAGTAAAAATTATGAAATTAAATTAAATGAATTAGCAAAAAGTAATTTTAAAGAACAATTAGCTGAGTATAAAATTGAAATGGAAAAAATAGCATAGTTATTTTACAAAAAAGGCTCTTTGTCAATTGTTGGGGCGGGTATTCAATTAGAATGCCTGTCCTTTCTTGTTTGAGAGTGATTTTATAAAGATAGGTTGGATGGGGGAGAGTCCCCTGCAAAAAATTGCAGGACAAAAAGACCAACGGGAGTTGGTTTTCTAAAATTTGGTATTATAATTTACTTTAATTACAGCAATGAAGAATTCTATTTCTAAACCTATCAAAGTTTTTAAAGCCGAAGGCATTTCTTTTAATAACTTTAATTTTGTTATTAAAGCCTTCAGTACAAGCATTTGTATA
>NZ_FQVG01000029.1 GCF_900129265.1 Caloramator proteoclasticus DSM 10124
AGCTACGCATATAAAAATGATTTTTATGAGATTGTAGCAAATATTCACAAGTTAGAATGAAATTCTTTTATTATTGTTCTTTGATAAGTTCAAAAAGTAAAATTTTATACTATAGGTGAAATCTATTCTTCTTTAATGTAAATATCTGTAATTTATGAAAATTTTATTCATATAACAATTATACTAAGATTTCTTATAAATATTTTTCAGTTTAATTTTTGGTTGGTGAATAATTCAGGATTAATTTTTTAATCTTCTTCATAAAAATCACCTATTGTATGATAAGATACCCTGATAAACTTTTTAATATGAAGGGAACCACAAAGGATTCATATAAACTTCCAACCAACATTATCAAAAATAAAAATATAAAAACCAACGTAATATCAAGTAAGCCATTCTTTTGTTTTAAAAAACTACTCTTCTGTATATTTTTCTTATATATCCAAAAGCCGTGCTCTATTGCTATAGCAGATGCAACAATTAAACAAGGAATATATATTACATTCTGAGGAATAACTGTTATAAATAAAAACAGTAACCCTTTATATCCCATAGTTTGTAAGCAAAATGATATAGTAAAACCTAAAATAAAGCCTTTGAATGCATCAAAAATAAATATCAAAGGAACACCGATATATGTAATACATAAAATTAGTATAAGTAAAAGAGTTTGTCCATTATTTTTTAAAGATCTTATAAAAATAGAAGAAGTATCAACATTCTCATTACCTACTATTTGAAAAAAATTGTTTATATATACTAATACACTTTGCTTACTGTTTGTATCTAAACCCTTAGACATAAAAGCCCCTATAGATAATCCTATCGCAAAAAAAAGTGTTACAAAAAAATACAGTAAAAAATTTTCCTTTAAATGTTTAGAAAAAAAATTATTATTATTCATTGTTGGCATAATAATACACCTCCTCTTTAGTCTAATTTAAATATATGAGGAGGCTTTTTAAAATATTCTTTACTTATGTATAAAATCGTTTAACATTAATATTCCCACTATTGATTTTGCATCCTTTATAGTACCGTCTAATATCATTTTTTTTGCTTCTAAAATAGGTACCTTAATTAATTCTAAATATTCATCTTCATCAAAATTAGTTTTAGTTTTCACCATTTTATCGCAAAAATAAATATATAATTTTTCTGTACAGAATCCTGGAGATGTATAAATTGAAGTCATCAGCTTCATATCTAAAGCCTTATAGCCAGTTTCTTCTTCTAATTCTCTATATGCACAACTTAAAGGTTCTTCACCCATTTCCAGCTTTCCAGCTGGTATTTCGTATATTATCTCATCAAAGGGTCTTCTATATTGTCTAACAAGAAATACATTTCCATCCTCAACTGCTACAATTCCCACTCCGCCATTATGTTCAACTATTTCTCGTGTGGATATTCTATTCGAATAAGTCTCAACTTCATCAATTCTTAGATTAATTACTTTTCCTTTAAACAAATAATTACTTTTTAGTGTCTTTTCTTTAAACATATAATCACTCCTTTTAAAAAAAATAATCCATTTAAATGGATTATTTTAACCTAATTTTTGTTTTAATCTTAATTTATCTGCAATCATAGCTATAAATTCACTATTAGTTGGTTTGCCCTTATCATTGTGAATAGTATAGCCAAATATTTTATTTATAGTTTCTACTTGTCCTCTTGCCCATGCAACTTCTATAGCGTGTCTTATAGCCCTTTCTACTCGACTTGGAGTAGTATTATATTTTCTTGCTATTGATGGATAAAGTTCCTTTGTTATTGCACTTAAAAGTTCAATATCATTAACAACCATTTGAATAGCATCTCTTAGATACATATATCCCTTTATATGTGCTGGAACACCAATTTCATGTATTATATTTGTTATTTCCGCTTCTAAATTATTGGGATTGTTTAACTTATTTATTGTTGGTTCAGATCTTACAAATGTTACTTTTTTACTTGTTTCAACAGCACCTTGATTAAACATCTGTCTTATTCTTTTTGAGAATATCTCCATATCAAATGGCTTAACTACATAATATTCAGCCCCTAAATTTATTGCTCTTTGAGTTATTTTGTCCTGTCCCACAGCTGACAAAACTATTACCTTCGGAATCTTTGTATCTTCAAATGAGTTAATTTTTTCTAATACCCCAAGACCATCTAAATGGGGCATTATTATGTCTAATACCAATACATCAGGGTTAGTTTTTTGAACTAAATCAACTGCTTCATTACCGTCCTTTGCTACTCCTAAAACCTCAAAATCCTCTTGAGTGCTAAGATATTCGTTAAGTATTGTTGAAAATTCCTTATTATCATCTGCAATGACAATTTTTATTTTTTCACCATTCATAATTTGACCTCCCCTACCCGCCTAATCCTAATTAATTTCATAATAAAACTATTCGACAAATACATTTAATTTCCTTCTAAGAAAATAAATTTTTTTAATGAAGAAGCTGCATTTTGCAGCTTTCTTCATTAAAAACCATCATCTAACTCATTATACATCCATTCAGCAAAAATTGCATACCCCATATCAGGTCTATTGACAAATACGTGAGTTACAGCACCTACCAATTTGTCATCCTGTATAATTGGACTTCCACTCATTCCTTGAACAATTCCACCTGTCTTTTCAATTAAATTCTTATCGATAATTCTTATTACCATACTTTTTGAATTTGGTGAACTTTGTTTATTAATTTTTTCTATATTAATATTGTATTCTTTGACATCATCATCTACTTCCACTAAAATTTTTGCAGGTCCCTCTTTAATTTCATTTTGACTTGCAATAATATATTCCTTTGAATTTGATTTTACAAAATCATTTAAATTTTTTATACTACCATATATTCCACATAATGTGTTCTTGGTCAAATTACCTATTTCATCATCCTCACTAAAGGCACCTCTTAGTTCACCTGGCTTTCCCTTTTCACCCTTTGTTATATCAATAACTTTTGCCTTGTATATACTTCCTTCTCTAACAGTTAGTAACTGCCCTGTATCAATATCATTTATTGGGTGACCTAAAGCTGCAAATTTTTTTAGTTTTGGATCAACAAACGTTAAAGTTCCTATACCAGATGTTGAATCCCTAACCCACATTCCAAGCTTATATTGATTGTTTTTATTGAGTACCGGATTTATTGTTGTATCTATATATTTATCCCTGCGTTTTAATTTTAAGTTTAGAGCATTTCCATTTGATTTTGATATTTCTTCCGATAAATCTTTAATATATTTAATTCTTTTTCCGTTAATTTCTACAATCATATCACCTATTTGAACATTTGATACAACAGCTGGACTTTGCTTTTTCCCACTATTTGTTTCAATATCTGAAAATCCAACAACCAGCACACCTTCTGTATAAAGTTTAACTCCTATTGAATGACCTCCTGCATAAACCTTCCTATCCTTATTAAAATTTATAGTTACTTCTTTTATGGGAACTAACCCAAATAGTTTAACATAACCTTTTACACTGTTTTTGTTTTGAGAACTCACTAAATCTATATCACTTGTGGTAAGCTTAATGATATTGCTTTTAGTTAGTTTTATATAATTTATATCTTTAGTAACATTAATTGAAGACGGAATTTGATTAATATAACTCATAAAAAATGTTAAAAATATTATTATGGTAAACAGCATAAATTTTGCTGATTTTTTTGCTTTGGTTTTCATTTTATCACTCCTCTGCCATTCTTTATAACTCCACCTTCCTTTCTTTAATTTTAAGTTAACCTTTTTTATGTCTACATATACTATAATATAGAATGAAACTTATACATCATAAACTTTATTTGTAAGGTTATGTTTAAATAAAAAACTATTACATTTTAAAATATAAAAATTACAAAATTGACTTTTACATTTTTTGTAAAACAAAAAGGACTTAATAATTAAGTCCTCTTAATGTCTTATTTGATTTTTAAGTTGCTCTGCTAATAATAAAATTTCTTTTGCATTAGTTTTAGTAAGCTCTGTCACTATTGCTCCACCAAGCATTCTTGCAATCTCATCTATTCTATCTTGATTTTGTAGGTCACTTACTAATGTAATAGTTTTGTTATCACTTACAATTTTTTGTATTTTAAAATGCTTGTCTCCCATTGATGCAATCTGAGGAAGATGTGTTACACAAAGTATTTGATGTTTCTTTGAGATAAGTACCATTTTTTCAGCTACACTTTGTGCTGTTCTTCCACTAATACCTGTATCTATTTCGTCAAAAATCAATATTGGAATACTATCAACATCAGCAACAACGCTTTTTATTGCTAACATAATTCTTGAAATTTCTCCGCCAGATGCAACTTTATGTAAAGGTTTTAAAGGTTCACCAATATTTGATGATATAAGAAATCTCACTTCATCTTTTCCATTATTATCAAATTTATCCTTTTCTGTAATATCAACTTCAAAAACTGCTTTTTCCATTCCTAAATACTTCAATTCTGCTTCTATTTTTTCCTTTAATTTAATACCAGTCTCTTTCCTTATATTAGTTATTTTATATGCTACTAAGTTTAGCTCATTTAATATATTTTCGTATTCCTTTTTTAGTTCTTCTAATTTTTCGTCGCTCTTTTCTAATTCTTCCAACTCAATACTAATATTATTATAATAATTTAAAATTTCTTTAATATCCTTACCATACTTTCTCTTTAGATTATTAATTAGATCCAATCTATTTTCTATTTCATTTAACTCTTCATCATTATATTCTATTTTATCTTTATATTCTCTTATTGATTCAATTGCATCTTCTAATTTGTAATAAACTTCTTCTATAGCCATCTTTATTGTATTCAATTTGTCATCATATTGAGATATCTGTTCTAAGCTAACCATAGCTGAACCTATAGAGTCAAATGCACTCTCATAATCATCACTGCTATAAATCTTCTGATAGGCTAAATTTAAACAGGAGAATATTTTTTCTGCATTTTTTAGTATATCCCTTCTTTGAATTAACTCTTCTTCTTCTCCTTCTTTTAGCTGTGCATCATTTATTTCTTGAACCTGAAATTTTAATAAATCTATTTTTCTAAGCCTTAATTGTTCATCCTGAGTCAGTCTATCTATTTCCTTCTCTATTGATTTTAACTTTTCAAATAATTCTCTATAACCTATTTTTATGCTTTTAAAAGCATCTCCACAAAATGAATCTAAAATATCAATATGCTTTGCTTCGTCTAATAGAGATTGATGTTCGTGTTGACCGTGTATATCTATTAAATATTTACTTATTTCTCTTATAAAGGATAAGCTTGTTGTTCTACCATTAACTCTTAATATACTCTTATTATTTTGATTAATTTCCCTTGCAAGTATCAAATAATCATCATTGTCTATTCCGCTTTCCCTCAATAAATAGTTAATCTTATCATTCTTTATTTCAAAAATACCCTCTACATAAGCATAATCACAACCTGTACGAATTATCTCTCTATTAAATTTTTCACCAACTAAAAAACTTACAGAATCTATTAAAATTGACTTTCCTGCCCCTGTTTCTCCAGTTAAAACATTAAATCCTCCAGAAAAATCAAGTTCTAATTCATCAATCAATGCAAAATTTTTTATCCTTAGTTTTAGAAGCATATTATGCCTCCTTATTCGTTTATTAATCTTCTAAATTTAGCAACTAATTCTTCTGCCTTCTCATTAGACCTTGCCATAACAAAAATAGTATTGTCTCCTGCAATAGTACCTACTATTCCATCCCATCTTAATGTGTCAATTGCCTCAGCTGCTGCTGATGCTGAACCAGATAAAGTTTTTAAAACTATCATATTATTTACATAATCGATTGTTAAAACTGTTTGTGAAAATATGCTTACTAACTTTTCTGTTAAATAATTATCTCCTTGTGCCATAGAGGCATACTTATACTTACCATCTTTAGTCAATACCTTTATTAACTTTAGTTCCTTAATATCCCTTGAAACTGTAGCTTGAGTTACATCCATTCCAATTTTACGTAACTCATCAACAAGCTCCTCCTGGGTTTCAATTTCCTTATTGTTTATTATTTCAAGAATTTTTGCGTGTCTTGAAATCTTCATAAATTCCCCTCTCTTCCCGCTTATCTATCTTTTAGTTTGTTTCTTAATATATCATAAAAAGATCTATTATTAGTTTTTATTAGCCTCAATGAATTTTGTGCTTTATTTATGTGAATCCTATCTTCTGGTAACAATTCACAACCTTCTTGACCATCGGCTGTTAAATATACCTTCCCATTTTGTGATGCATCAACTTCAATTATAATCTCATCATCATCTGGAACAACAATCGTTCTTGATTTTAATGAATGAGGACATATTGGTGTAATTAGCATTAAATTCATTGTTGGACTTACAATTGGGCCACCTGCTGAAAGGGAATATGCAGTTGAACCAGTTGGTGTTGATATAAGCAATCCATCTGCATTATATTTATCAACTAAATTATGTCCAATAAATGCAGTTAGTTTTACAAGTTTTAACATATATCCTCTTGTTATACACACGTCATTTAATGCATAATAGGTTTTTAGTTTATACTTTTCTCTATAAATATCTGCTTTGAGCATCATTCTTTCTTCAATCTTATAGTTTCCATTTTTTATATTTTCAAGTGAATTGAATATATCTTTAAGTTCAACTTCTGTAATAAATCCTAAATTTCCAAGATTCACACCTAAAATTGGGGTATTATATCTTATCAAGTCCCTTGCAACGCCTAATATTGTTCCATCTCCACCTAAAACAATAATAAAGTCCGAATTACTGTACATTAAATCCTTATCAACTATATTAAGATTATCGTTGTGTATGTTTAAATCATATTCTATGTAAACTATAAAACTGTTATTCAAAAGCCACCTGACTATATCTTTTGTAAATTCAAAACCCTCATCCTTTTCTCTATTAACAAAAATCCCAACCTTTAACATAATTCACTCCCTAATAAAAAATTCTACACAACATCCTTTTTTCCTTCTACGCATTTAATGATTTATGAGCTTCTTCTACAACATCTTGTATTATTTTGTCATCTATTTGTGCTAAATCCTGTTTATTTATCAAATAAGCTAAATATTCTATATTCCCTTCTGGGCCCTTTATAGGTGAAAAAGTCAATCCTTTTAAAGAATAACCTATAGAAATTGCAAACTCAAGTACTGATTTTATAACTTCAATATGAACCTCTTTATCTTTCACCACACCTTTTTTGCCTACCTTTTCTCTTCCAGCTTCAAACTGCGGCTTTATAAGGCATACAACTTCAGCCTCCTCCTTTGAAAGTTCTTTAACTACTGGCAAAACAAGTTTTAATGATATAAAGGATACATCTATTGAAGTAAAATCTATGGGTTCTCCAATATCTTCCTTAGTTACATATCTTATGTTGGTTCTTTCCATACAAACTACTCTCTTATCATTTCTTAGTTCCCAAGCCATTTGTCCATATCCAACGTCTATTGCAAACACTTTAGATGCACCATTTTTTAACATACAATCTGTAAAACCGCCTGTTGATGCTCCAACATCCATTGCAACTTTATCATTTAAACTAATATTAAAGGATTTTATTGCCTTTTCAAGCTTTAACCCACCTCTACTTACATAGGGAATTGCTTGTCCTTTTACTTCTATTTCAGAGTCAACATTAACCTTTTCGCCTGGTTTATCCACTCTTTGATTATTTACAAAGACAAGGCCAGCCATAATATTCTTTCTTGCCTTTTCTCTTGAATCAAAAAAGCCTTTTTCAACTAACAAAACATCAATTCTTTCCTTATCCGCCATCTTTCTCTCCTCTTAGTCAATGTTTTTTATTATTGTATTATATATTCCATCTGGATCTAAACCATATTTTTTATAAAGTATATCAACACTACCGTGTGGTATGAATTCATCAGGAAAAGCAATATTTACAACCTTTCCTTTATAATTTTTGCTTATTAAATATTCATTAATGGCAGAACCAAAACCGCCATATAAGACATTATCCTCAACTGTAAATATATGGTCTGATCTTTCTATTAGATTATCTAACATTGTTTTGTCTAATGGCTTTATAAATCTACAATTTATAAGTTCAACATCTATTCCTCTACCTTTTAATCTTACTGCTGCCTTCATTGAATGTTGAACCATTTTGCCAACTGCAAGAATTGTAACTTTGTTGCCTATTAATAATCTTTCCCATTTACCAAGATTTATATCATCATATTTATCAAACTTTATATCTAAATCTCCACCTCTTGGATACCTAATAGCTATTGGATTATTTTGTTTAAAACACCAGCGTAGCATATACCTAAACTCAACTAAATCCTTTGGTGATAGTATAGTTAAATTTGGTATCAATCTAAGGTAAGATAAATCAAATACTCCTTGATGAGTCTCTCCATCTTCACCAACTATTCCTGCCCTATCAATAGATAAAATTACTGGAAGCCTTTGTATACATATATCGTGTATAACTTGATCAAAGGCTCTTTGCAAAAATGTAGAATATACAGCAAATATAGGCTTAAAACCTTCCTTAGCAAGACCAGCTGCCATAGTAGCTGCATGCTGTTCTGCAATACCGACATCGTAAAATCTCTCAGGAAACTTTTCTGAAAATTCAGTCAGACCTGTGCCATCTGGCATTGCAGCTGTTATAGCAATTATTTTGTTATTATCTTCTGCTTCCCTAACTATTTCTTCTCCGAAAACCTTTGAATAGGTTTCCTTCCTCTTAGCTATTCTTTCCCCTGTCTCTATTTCAAAGGCATCAACACCGTGAAAAATCTCTGGATTTTCTTCAGCATAGCAGTATCCTCTTCCCTTTTTTGTTATAGTATGAATAATTACAGGTCCCTTTATTGTCTGTGCTCTTTTTAATACATCAGTTAAAACCTCAATGTTATGTCCATCTATTGGACCTAAGTATTTAAATCCTAATTCTTCAAATAACATTCCTTGTACTACAAGATGCTTTAATCCATCCTTAAACTTCTCAGCTGATTTATATAAATTATTACCAACTGCCGGTATCTTTTTTAACATTTGTTCTATTTCATCTCTAAAATTTATATAGGCAGGGGCTGTTCTTATTTTACTTAAATAGCAAGATAAACTACCTACATTTTGAGATATGGACATCTCATTATCATTTAGTATAACAATTAAATTGGTCTTTGAGCTTCCTGCATCATTTAAAGCCTCAAAGGCCATACCTCCAGTTAAAGCACCATCACCTATAACAGCAATAACATTATGTTTTTCACCCTTTAAATCCCTTGCTCTTGCCATTCCAAGAGCTGCTGATATAGAAGTACTACTATGCCCAGTAACAAAATGGTCATAACTACTCTCTGTGGGCTTTGGAAATCCACTTATACCTTCATATTTTCTAAGTGTATGAAATTTATCTTTTCTTCCAGTTATTATTTTATGTATATATGTTTGATGTCCTACATCCCAAACTATTCTATCCTTTTCAAAATTAAAAACATAAAATAAAGCCAATGTTAGCTCAATAACACCTAAATTTGATGCTAAATGGCCACCTGTTTTTGATACAGTATCTATTAAAAATTCCCTCAATTCTCCTGATAATAAATTCAATTCATTAATTGAAAGATTCTTTATATCATTTGGTTTATTTATTTTTTCTAAGTACCTCATACCTTCACCCTATTTTCTATTTAATCTAATTGTTTCTATAATCCATGCTGTTTTATATACTATATTGTTGCTTTGAGTCATTGCAAAATTTTTACCTATTGCCTTTCCTCCGACAGTAAGCGAAGCAATAGTAGCACTAACAATTAGTGATAAAACTGTTTGATTGTTGCTAATACCTTTAGATATTAATTTTGATATAATAATTGCTCCTGCAGCACCACTTACAACTCCACAAATATCACCTATAACATCATTACAAAAATTAGATACCTTATCGGCATTTCTAATTAGCTTTACTGCTGTTTTAGCACCTATTACTTTTCTTGAGGCAAGAGAATGAAATGGTGCTTCTTCTGCTGCAGTTACAGCCACACCTATTATATCAAAAATAATACCTATAAGTATAATCGATACTAATACGAAAAATGCAAAAAAAATTCCCACACCACTAAGTAGAGAATTTGATACGAAACTTATACTTGCTGATATTATAAATGTCCATATTATAATTAAAACTATCCATTTAATATTTGCATTTTTATCACTCGTTTTCTTTTTATGTAGTTTGATTTTTTTATTTGTCTTACCCATTTATACCACCTTTTATGTACTCGGGTGGTAGCAATTGAGGTTAAGTTTGCGGCTTAGGTCCAGCAGGATTTCCCGTTTTTGGACCAAAACGTCGCCATTTTGGCGGTTTCCCTTTAACCAAAAACCCATACCGTTGCCGTATATGGGGCTGGATTACCACTTAGTCCACACTGCAATCCCTCAATTGCCTCCTTATTGGAACAGTCTAGGAGTTTTCCTCAACAGCATCATCCATTCCTAGCCTCTTTTGCAAATGTGGTTTCCTGTAGCAATAACTTAATAGTGAGGGCCCTTCACCATTAAGCCTGATCTACCCTCCACCACACTCGCTCAAGGCAGGCTACACTGCACGCAGCTTCAACCACGATGCAGGTTTAATCCCTAATCATAGAACCTCGTGATTCCACAATTTAGGGTCTCCGCGGGGGTAGGGTCGATTACGCATGCCATTGCGGTCGCCCCATCCCCCTTACTCCCAGTACCAACCCACTACTGGGCGTAGCGAGCCAGCACAAGGAACTTCATCGATGTGCCCTTTGACGGATTTTTAGCCCCGCCTTCAGAATGGATTAAGCTGACTAGAATACTGCACCACCCTAAGCAGAATGTTATTGTAACATAATTATATCATACATACAATATAATTTTTTATACAAGTTTGGAATTAGATAATATAATTTAATTATCTCTAAATAGAAGATATTCTGTTAACTTTGATAAAAATCCACTTTTATCAATATCATTTGCAATTTTTATTGATATTTTAGAATGTTCCTGTGCTCGCTTTTTAGCCTCATCAATACCTAAAATAGTAACATAAGTTGCTTTATTAGCTTCTTTATCCTTCCCTACAGTTTTGCCAAGTTTCTTTTCGTCCCCTATGAAATCTAATATATCATCAACTATTTGAAAGGCTATTCCCAGGTGTCTACTAAAATCTCTTATAATTTCAACACTTTCTTCTCTATTTGAAATATAAGCTGCAGCTACACATGCTGCTTCTATTATTGCACCTGTTTTTAATCTATGCATATTATAAAGCTCTTCTAATTTTAACTGTTTATTTTCACTTTTAATATCAATTGCTTGACCAGCAACCATACCTCTTGAACCAGATGCCTTAACTATTTCTTTAACAGCCTTTACATATAATGGATTATTGTTTTCTTCAAGCTTTTGTGAAAGAACCTCAAAGGCAAAGTTCAATAAGGCATCCCCAGCAAGAATAGCAATTGCTTCTCCATAAACTTTATGATTAGTTAGTTTTCCTCTTCTAAAATCATCATTATCCATCGCTGGCAAATCATCGTGAATTAAAGAATATGTATGAATAAACTCAATTGCACATCCAAAATCTAAGGCATCCTTTAAATCTCCACCTAAAGCCTCTGTTATTGAAAGTGTTAAAATAGGTCTTATTCTTTTACCTCCTGCATCAACACTATATTTCATCGGTTCGTATATTACATTTGGTATATTAGCACTATCTAAAAGTTCAGATAATCTTACATTAACCATTTGTTGTCTTTCTTTTAGTTGTTGATTAAAAAGCATCATTTTCCACCTCAACGGTAAAATTATCTTCGACTAATTCCTGTTTTTCACCCTTTAAAAGTACATTAATTTTTCTTTCCGCCTCATCTAACTTTTTATTGCAAAGATTTGCAAGTTCCATACCTTCTTTGAACTTAACAATTGTATCCTCTAAACTCAAATCCTTATCCTCTATTTCATAAACTATTTCCTCAAGCCTCTTTATTGCTTCTTCAAAGGTTAACCCATCCTTTTTTACTCTTGCCATATTTTTACCTCCGATTTTTCCTTTATAATACAATCTAATTTTCCATCTTCAAAATATACCTCTATTATATCATTTTTTTCTACCTGCTCTATACTTTTTATTAACTTTTCATTCTTTACAACCGCAGCAAATCCTCTACTTATTGACTTCAATGGACTTAAACCATCTAACTTTTGTACTGTTAGCATTAGATTGTGCTTTTTCTTTATTAATGTGTTATTTGTGCTATTGATTAATTTGTCCCTTAAATTATCTAAATACTGATAATGCACATTAATTTTATTTTGTGGTGAGTTTAGCTTTATTTTGGAAGACAGATTTTCAATTAAAATCTTATCCCTTTTAATTCTATTATTAACGCTGTTATATAGATTTGTTTTTAAACTTGTTATTTTGTATAATAGCTCTGAATATGAAGGAACCACTATTTCTGCTGCATGTGAAGGAGTTGAAGCTCTTATATCTGCTACAAAATCGGCTATTGTAAAATCTGTCTCGTGTCCTACAGCTGAAACAATTGGTATTTTACTTTTATAGATTGCTCTTGCTACAATTTCCTCATTAAATGCCCAAAGTTCCTCAATAGAGCCTCCACCTCTACCAATAATTATGACATCAATATCATCCCTATCATTAAAATATTCTATTGCCTCTACAATTGTTTCAGCAGCACCTTCCCCCTGTACCTTTACAGGATACAAGAGTATATTTACATTATAAAATCTACGACTTGCAACATTAATAATATCTCTAATAACTGCACCTGTACTTGATGTTGCAACTCCTATTCTTCTTGGTAAAAGGGGAAGTTTCTTTTTATGTTTTTCATCAAATAAACCTTCCTGCTCCAATTTCTTCTTTAACTCTTCGTATGCTAAGTATAGATCTCCCAATCCATCTTTTTTAATATCCGTACAATATAGCTGATAAACTCCATCTCTTTCGTATACAGATACATATCCTCTTGCTAAAACCTTCATACCATCTTCCAATTTAATCTTTAAATAAGAGTTATACCCCTTAAACATTACACATTTTATTTTACTATCATTGTCCTTTAAAGTAAAATACATATGACCTGAACTATGATGCTTAAAATTCGATATTTCGCCCTTTACAATTATATTAGATAGTTGAATATTGTTTTCGATGATATCCTTAATATATAAATTAAGTTCTGTTACAGTTAAAGCATTATTGTTCATTCTTATCTCTCCTATTTTGATTTAACCTTTTATATCCTATTAAAGCGACACCAACAGCATTGTCTAATGAATATTCTGGTTTTGATATATATACTCTTCCTTTATATCTTTCATTTAAGTAACTACTAATAAATTTACTTGAAGCAACTCCTCCAAACAATAATACTTTTTTATCATACTTTATAACAATATTATTTATTAATTTATCCAATGTCTTAACAACGCATTTCATCGTAGATAGAGCTATTTCATCCTTAGGATAACCCTTTTCTAAAAATCCTATGGCCTTTGTTTCTTGTCCTGACAAATTAAAATAAAACCCATCTACCTTAGACGGAATAACTAATTCAGTTTTAGAAGTATTTATGGCTAAATCATCTATATATTTACCTGCAGGAAAATCAAATCCCAAAGCTACTCCTACTCTATCAATAAATTGTCCAATACTTATATCCTTTGTACCTCCAATAAGTTCTATGGAAGGATTAGTGTTATCTTTGTAAAGTAATATTTCAGAGGTTCCCCCTGAAATGTGAATAGCAATAAATTCTTCTTCATTAAACCCAATTGAAAACTTTGCAGATTCTATATGCCCTTCCTGATGCGTTGTTTCATAATATGGAATTTTTAGCACACTTGAAATTGATTTTGCTATAGATTCACCCGCCTTAAATACAGGCATATATGAATTGTGGTAGGGTCTTGGTCTTGTGCTAACACATACTGCATCTATTTTTGAAACTTTATTATCATTAAGCAAATCTGGAATATTTTTTATGTGCTGAAAAAGGGCTTCTGATTGTCTCAAGCCCCTTTTTCCATTTTCTACATATAAAATTTTTCGCCTATCGCAAACTACTTTATTGTCCTCAACTATACATATAGAGGTTGTATAATTACTTGTATCTATTCCAAGTACTCTACTCATTTTTTAGCTCCTTAATAATATTTCCTAATATACCATTTATAAAGGATGGTGAATTGTCTCCACCGTATTTTTTTGCTAATTCAATCGCTTCATCTATAGCTGCGGCATTAGGAACATCTTCTCTATAAAGCATTTCATAAAGTGCAAGTCTCATTATTGCTAAATCTACCTTAGCAATTCTATTTATTTTCCAACCCTTTGAATATTTTTCTATGTACTCATCTAATAATTGTCTATTCTTATCTACTCCCTTAACACAATCTTCAATGTATTCTAACTGGTCCTGTAAATTATTATACTCATCTAATTCATTAATTTTATTAAATGTTTCAACAGCGGACTCCTTAGTTAGCTCCATCTGAAATACTAATTTCATAGCCATTTCTCTTGCTGCTTTTCTACTCATATGCATTCCTCCATTACTTCCATTCGTTTGGTATTATTTTCTCTATTGTTTCTAATATGTTTTCTTTATTATCAATCTTATTGCCAATATAATAACCTAAAAGAACACAAAATACAATAAACACAGTTTTAAAAAAACCTATTAATAAAACAAGAATTGAAAATGCTAAACCTATAGCTACCCCCAAAATTTTCCCCTTATTTTCTACTAAAAATTTAATGAATGCTTCCCTATTCATATTTAAATCGCTCCTTTAACGAAGCCTCGTAGTTGTTGATAAATTTTCAACAACCACTTTAACTTCCTCAACAGGTATTTCGACTAAAGCCTCAACCTTTTCCTTTACAAGTTTTTGAACTTCTATTACTGTTTGAGGTATATTAAGCTCTGGTAGAATAACTCCCTTTATCATTATGCTTATTTTATCACCCTGTGGTTTCACAAATACCTTTATTTCTTTAAATCCCCTTATTTGATATACAGCTTTATATACAATCGATTTAATTGTTTCAAAGGTAATTGTGATTTCACCTTCTGTTGTATATTTTATTAAATGAAAATTGTTTTTATTAGATTTTATAAGCCCTGCTAAAATAACTAAATTTATTAATATTAATACACTAATCACAAGTATAGTATATATAGAATTATAATTTTTGTCTAATATGTTTATAAAATAACTATAGTCATATACTCCTACTGAAATTGACAACAAAAAAAACAAAATGGCAGTTACTATTAATATGTAAATACTTCCTAATAGTTTATTCATTTGCTCACCCCTATTTCATATTTGAAGCTCATACAATGCCTGTCTATATCGCATTTATATGAGCCTCTCACATTCTTATTTATTTTTCTTTTCCTCTTCTTTATTTTCTTTTGTGATATTAATTCCCTGAATATGAATATTAACATCTAAAACCTTTAATCCAGTCATAGTCTCTACTGATCTTTTAACATTTTGCTGTACTTCAAATGCAATATCAGGTATTCTAACACCATATTCTATTATCAAATTCAAATCAATTACAACTTCTCCTTCTTCATTAATTTGAACTTTAATACCCTTATTTGATGACTTTACACCAAATTTTTCAACAAACTCCTCTGTAAAGCCACCATACATTCCAACTACACCTTTAACCTCTGTTGCTGCAATCGATGCTATAATACTAACCACTTCAGGTGCTATAACAACTTCTCCTATTCCATTTGTATAAATTGTATTCTCACCCATTAAATCCACCTCCAATTTTTTCAAAAAGTAATAATTTTCGGGCTAAAAGCCCGAATATATAAAATCTAAATATTTACAAATTACTTCAAGTATTAGTGTACAACTAATATTAAATAAAATCAATAGTTTTATTTACAAATTTTATTATTTTTGATTTTTAATAATTATTTTTGTTGGTGATATACTTGTTGTTCTAACTACATCATCCATAAGTTGTGCTGCCTGCTCACTGGTTAAGTCCTCTGCACTCTTTACACAAAGTTCAACGCCATTTTCATTGATAAAACATACAGCGTCCTCAAAACCTCTCTGCTTTGCTAATTGTTCAACTCTTGCTTGCTTATCTGCCCAATCTGCCAGTAATATTAATTTAGCTTGGGCTTGTGCTATTGCTTCCTTAGTAGAATTCTTGTTATTGATGATATTCTCAAGTTCCTGCTTATGAATACTTAATTGATTATCTCTTCCACTTCTTGCTTCAACAAAATAGTTCGAATTGCTCTTTGAAGTTTGAGTTGTTTTGTCCTTTAGATTTGAAACACCCTTTGATTGATCATTAAACTTCTTTGCATACCAAGCAGAGCAGGCAATAAGTACTACCAACACAGCGATTATTGCAGTTTGTTTTCTAAATTGTTCCATTTAACTCCCCCCAAAATATTATTTCTAAATAATTTATATGTAACTATTAAAACTTATATTCTCTATTTTTTCATTGCTTCAACGGTAACTTTATTGGCAGGTAAATTCAAGACTGTTTTAACTGCATTTTTAATTGTCTCCTTAACTATAGGATTTTCAGCACCCTCTGCTACAACTATAACGCCTCCAATTGATGGATTTACTTGTTTTAAAATAAATGGTTTTTGTGAACTTCCTTCATTCATCATAACCACATTTATACTTTTGTTATTTTCATTAGTTGTTCTTGTTCCACCCTGACTATCCTTTTCCTGTATAGTTCTGTTATTTTCATTTATGTTATAAGCAGGCTGCGATTCGGTACTTCCTTCAAAATATACCATAACATTGACTCTGCCTACACCCTTAATTTGTGATAATATATCAATAAGCTCTCTTTTTATCTTATCTTCATAACTCGTGCTTAAATTAACTTCTACATTTTTGCTATTTGTTTGTTCTGCATCTTCGTTATTATTGTTATTTCTTCTATAGTTTGAAGATAAAATATTTGCTGCCAACATAATTAAAATACCTATTAAACATACTATCAAACAATTAATCATATACTTTTTTATATTTTCTCCATTTAACTTAAAATTAAATTTAAAACCCATACTCATCCCTCACTTTACAAAAACTATATTTTCTTCAGAAATTCTATATGATTTTGTAATGTAGTTAACAATATCCTTGTCTTTATTATCATATAAATTATTCGAGTTGTTGTTTCCTATTACAACCTTATCAACTGGTCTTATATCAGAAGAATAGTCCTTTTTTAATTCAATATATTTTATACTTCCAAAATCATCCGAACCAATTTTTGTATTAACATCAATTCTTTTTACCGTTATTTTTTTACCTGTATTTTTAAATACATCTTTTTCGATATTCTCCTTAAGCTTTTCTTTAAATTCATTTATAGTTACTTCCTGCATTCTATTTTGAAGAGAAACTGCATTTTCATTATTGTTTAAAATTGGTTCGTACTTTTTTTCGTATAATGATATACTTGATTCCAAATTAAAACTTTTATCAAACAATTTAAATACAGGCATAAGTATGTTAAGAATAACCATTAATCCTATTACAAATTTAGAATATTTCTTCATTGTATTCTCAGGAAGTATCAATTCAGCAAGTGTTAAAAATATAATCAAAGTAACTATTGTAGTTATCCAACCCTTTAAAAAATTAATCATCTGCATCACCCTACCGTAATTAAAAGTCTACCTGTTGAAGCGATTATAGTTATAATTATAAAAAACATAATCGCAACGGATAAAATGCTTGAAAACAAAATGGTTATTGCACCACCAACCGATGATAAACAATCAACTATCTTTCCATCTACAATAGGCTCCATAATAGCACCAACAAATTTAAAAATAAAAGCCAGTATTATAAGTTTTATAAGTGGAAAAATACATATACTCAACATAACAACGAGACCAACAACACTTATTGCATCCTTTAAAATCATTGAGTAACCTGCTACTGTGGTTACTGCATCAGATAAGGATTTACCTACTATTGGTATAAAGCTATCTACCATAAATTTAGTTGTCTTTAATGTTACTTGATCAATTGATGCAGATGTGCTACTTCTAATAGTTATAAAGGCAACAAAAATTGTCATAATAAATCCTAATACCCAAAGAGTAGTCTGTTCAAGCAACCTTATTAACTTTGATATTTTTATATCATCACTTAAATTGTTTACTATATTCAAAACAACAATTAAAAAGGTTAAAGGTAATATAAAATCTTTAATTATATCGCTAAATAGTTTACTTATGAACATAATCGCTGGGTCAAGCATTGTTGCAGTAGCAAAACCACCAACTGATGCAACTAATATCATTAAAGATGGCATAAGGGAATTAACAAAATTTATCATCTGCTCTATCGTATCTCTACTTAAAGCAACAATTAACGTAAAAGACTTAATTATTATTACAACTATAAGTAAATAGCAGGCATAAAAAGCTATATTAGATACTGATGTACTTGAAAAAGAGGATTGTAAATTCTTCAAAAGAGCACAAAACACACCTAAAAAAAGAAGTTCAATCATCAGTCTTGAATTTGCCAGAATCTCTTTAAAAATATACTTTTTTGAACCATCTAAAAGATTTTTAATTACGCCTTTTAATGAGTGCGTATTTTTATATTCTTCTACAAGTTCACTAAAACTAAAATTAGGTATATAATCACTTCTCTGCTGTATTATTTTTGCTGTCTCTTCTAACTGTTGAAGATCAACATTAGGACTATCTATACTTTTACCTAAAGCCAAAGGTTTAATAGGTATACACATATATATAATTAAAAAAATTAATATGTATTTATATTTCATTTTCATCACCTACGGTAATAATTTTAGCACCATCTCCATTACTGCCATTATAATTGGTATTGCCATAACTAAAATTAATATTTTCCCCGCAAATTCAATTTTTGATGCCAACGAGGATTGTCCAATATCTTTGCATATTTCAATACCAAAGGAGGCAATATAAGAAATAGCTATTATTTTGAATACAATGTTAACGTATGTATAATCAATATTTGCCTTTAATGCAATTTCCTGCATAGCTTGAATTACAACAGTAAATTTAGTTAGCATCATAAAGAAAATTACTATTCCAAATAATATACTTACCTGTATAGCAATTTCCTTTTTTTCCTTGCTCAATAGAGTAAGTATTACAGCCAATATTAAAGCCATAAGAACAATTTGAACAATCTCCATCTAATCACCCTCTATAAATGAAACATCGCAACTAAACTCTTGAATAGATTTGACATATAAGAAACTGTCATAATTAAAATCATTATTAAACCAATTATTGAAACTAAAGTTGAAATTTCTTTTTTATCTACACTTTCTAATACCTTATCTAAGATAGCTAATATAATACCAAATACAGCTATTTTTAAAATTTCAATTAAATCAAGCTGCATACCCTAATTCCTCCTTACACTAAAATAATAACAATCAAGAGTCCTCCTAAAACACCTAAGTATTTATAGAGTTTTTCATTTTTTTCTTTTGTTACTTCTGCCTCCTTTTCAATCCCTTCAAGCTTTTTTAAAACAATATTAAAGTTTTTCTTATGGCCCTCAAAGTCACTGCTCCCAAGCCCCTGTATAAATGTATTTAATATTTCTACATCTTCCTTCTCTAAATATAAATTCTGTTTACATTCACTAAAAGCTAAATTGAAACATTCCCCTATTGATTCTAATTTTTTTTCCTTTAAATAGTTGGACGTCTTACTAAAAAGCTCCTTAAAAGGTGAAGAACAGTTTTTTGAAACATTATTAAGTGCCACCCACAAGGGATTAGAGGAATACAGTATTTCACTTGATAAACTATTTATGCAAAACTGAAGTTCTCTAATCTGACGAACCCTTTCCTTATAGCCGAAGGAATATAGATATCCCATAGCTGAAGTAGATAAAATAACCATTAAACCACCTAAAATCTTAAGCATATTATCATCCCCCTTTAGTTTATTTTTATAATATTTTCTATAGTACCTGGCCCATTTCTATTACTTAAAAAAACAACAACATCTATACATTCATTTTCAAACAATAATTTTATTCCTCTTCGTTTTAATACATCATCCAAATCTTTGCCGTGTACTGTAGATATTACCTTAACTCCTGTATTTATTGCATCCATAATTGCTTCTGCATCCTTTATACTTCCTATTTCATCAACTGCAATAACATCTGGAGACATTGTTCTTACTGCCATCATTAAACCATCAACCTTTGGGCATCCATCCAATACATCAGTCCTAATACCCACATCATTTTGTGGTACTCCTAAATAGCAGGATGCAATTTCACTTCTTTCATCAACAACAGTAACCTTTTTCCCTGATAACTCAATTTCCTTTATACCATTGCTCAATAGTCTTACTAAATCCCTAAGGATTGTTGTTTTTCCGCATCCAGGTGGCGAAACAATAAGAGTATGTTTTATACCATCTTTATATATAGATTTTGCTAAATTTAGTGCACAGCCCTTAACTTCCTTTGCAATTCTTATATTTAGGCAGGATATATTTTTTATTGTCTTGATTTTTCCACCTTCACTTACAACTTTCCCAGCAATACCAACACGATGTCCACCTTTTAATGTTAAAAAACCCTGTTTTATATCCTCCTCCATTGTATAAAGCGAATAATCACACATTAATAAATATGTTTTTTCTATATCATCTTTAGTAACTATAAGACCATTTTCACTTTTTATTTCACCCTTTTCATCTAAAAAAAAACCTTGATTATTTTTATATAACATTAGAGGTTTATTTGCTCTAAGCCTTATTTCCTCAATTTCATAAAAACCAAAATTCTTCATTTTAATTATTGGTTCCCTAATTCTTTCTGTTAGTATTGGAAATATATCCTTTTTAAACGTTTGTATAACTTTTTCCTTTTCATATGTATTCATCTACCCTCCCCCTTTCTTAATACAAATTATATTTTTAATTAAAGTTATTTATTACAAAAAAATGAGGGAGTCTTTCCCTCATTAAAATATGCAAAAAAATTAAACTAATAATAAAAAAAGCTCTATGATGGATTTTAAAGCATTCCATCATAGAGCTAAAATGAATACATATGTTTTATAAGTTTTTCATTCTTTATCGCAATTACATTCTTCTGAATCACAATGGCAGTGTTCAACAAAATATATTGGCTTATCACAGTTTGGACAAACTATTTCTCCATCTTCATCATCATCTTCAAACATATCTTTATCTAAATAAACCTTTTCGTGGCAATTAGGACATTCTACTTCCACAAAACCATTTTCATCAAAATCATCATAATCTTCAAAATCTTCATCATAATCGTCATCATCATAGTCTTCGAATATTTCGTCCTCAACATCAGCCAAATCTTGATCGATTGCATCTACATATTCGTCTAATTCATTTTGATTTTCCTCAAGCATTTCAATTGATTCTGCTATATCATCTAAAACATCAATAATAGCAATAAGTAGCCTGCCTTCCTTTGTTTCGTGAGTTATTCCCAGACCATCTGATAATCCCTTTAGATATGCAACCCTTTCCTTAATATTTTGCATAATTTTTCCTCCTTCATATATTAATTAACAGTGGCCGAAGCCACTGTTCTATTATTAGTATGCATTATACTCTTGACATATATTCACCAGTTCTTGTATCTATTCTAATTATATCACCTTGGTTTATAAATAGAGGTACCATAAATGTTGCACCAGTTTCAACTGTTGCAGGCTTCATAGCATTAGTTGCAGTATCTCCTCTAACTCCTGGCTCTGTTTCAACAACTTCAAGTTCAACGAATGTTGGTGGTTCTACTGAGAACGCTTCACCCTTATAGAACTTGATTATTGCATTCATATTTTCCTTTAGATACTTAATTGCATCTTCAACCTTTTCGTAGTTAAGTGGTACTTGGTCATAAGTTTGAGTATCCATAAAATAATATAGAGTACCATCATTGTATAGGTATTGCATTTCCTTTCTTTCAATTACTGCTTCTGGGAACTTTTCTGTTGGGCTGAAGGATTTTTCTATAACTGCTCCAGTAACAACATTCTTAAGTTTTGTTCTAACAAAAGCAGCACCCTTTCCTGGCTTTACGTGCATAAATTCAATAACAGTATAAACTTGTCCATCCATCTCAAAAGTTGAACCTTTTTTGAAATCTCCTGCTGTAATCATTGTATATAATCCCTCCATAGTAAATTTATAGTTAATTTTTAATTATAAACTACAGTTCAATAAGATGCTTTGGTGATTTTGAAAGAACTCTATATCCATCTTCAGTAACAAGAACTAATTCCTCAATTCTTACTCCTCCAAAGCCAGGTATATATATACCTGGTTCATCTGTTATAACCATACCTGTTTCTAAATTAAACTTACTTCTAAAATTAACATATGGTAATTCGTGAACTTCTCTTCCAACTCCATGTCCTAATCCATGACCAAATCTTTCACCATATCCTCTTTCTACTATAATGTCTCTTGCAATTTTGTCAAGGTCAAAACAACTTATTCCAGGCTTTACAGCCTTAAGTGCAGCTTCATTTGCCTCTAATACTGTATTATATATTTCTTTTTGCTTTTCATTTGCTTTACCAACAACAATTGTTCTTGTCATATCTGAACAATAACCTTTATATACACATCCAAAATCAAGAGTTACAAATTCTCCTTCATTTATTATTTTTTCTGAAGCTGTACCGTGAGGCAATGATGACCTATTACCTGATGCTACTATAGTTGGAAATGATAAAGCTGAAGCTCCCATTCTTTTCATAAAAAATTCTAATTCCAACGCAACCTCAATTTCAGAAACACCAGGTCTTATATAATTTAAGATGTGTTCAAATGCTTTATCTGCTATACTTGCTGCTGTTTCTATTAATTTTATTTCTTCTTCATCTTTAATCATTCTTATCTTTTCTATAGTTTGTTCAAGTTTTACTATTTCTACTCCTTCAAGTTTTTCCTTATATGTAATATAATCGGCAAATGACATTCTGTCTTCTTCTACACCTAATCTCTTTATATTGTGTTTATCTGATAGCATTTTTATAAAATCATAAATTGGTGGCTTATATTCTAAAACTTCAAAACCAGCTACTTCATTTTGTGCCTGTTCAGTATATCTTGAATCTGTTATAAAATATGCCTTTTCCTTTGTAATAAATAAGAAACTATCATCTCCAGTAAAACCACTTAGATAATTTCTATTTTCATCCTTATAAACTAAAGCTGCATCAATATTTAATTCATTAAACTTGCTTAAAAATTTTTGTAATCTCTTTTCACTCATTTTTGTTACCCCCTATATCTTTTATTGCCATTAAGGCAATTTTATAACCTACTTCTCCTAAGCCAGTTATTACACCAATACAGGCTGGTGCAGTAACGGATTTGTGTCTAAATTCATCTCTTGCATATATATTGGTAAGATGTACTTCTATTGTTGGCTTATTTATTGACCTAATACAATCATATAAAGCATAGCTATAGTGGGTATATGCACCTAAGTTTATTATTAATCCATCAGCATCTTTATAATTATTATGTATAAAGTTAATCAACTCACCTTCTATATTACTCTGATAGATTTCAACTTGTATATTTAATTCCTCTGCATTTTTCTTTATATAAGAACACAGCTCTTCATAACTTAAATTACCATATATTTCTTTTTCTCTAACACCTAATAAATTTAAATTAGGACCATTTACAACCAATACCTTCATAATATCACCCTTAACATACAATAACAATAGTATTTTAGCAGATTATTGCTCAGATTGCAAACTATAGTTTAATTTAGTAAGATATTCTATATATATTTTTTTCATCTTAAGTGAATCTTCAGCCATATTTTCTCTTGATTCACATATAATTCTTGGTGATATTTTTCTTTTTACAAGAAGTTCTGCTAATGGTTCAAATTCTGGTCCATATTGTGTATCATTAAATGTCCAATGCTTTTTTTCTCCTGCATCTGTAAACTCTATTCTACTAAAATGGCAGTGTAGATTATCTAACCTATATCTACCTAATGCATTTTCAATTCTGTTGAAAATAAATTCGTAATCTTCAATTGAATTTATAGCACCTCTGCCTAATGCATGAATATGTCCAAAATCTATTGTAGGAATTAATGTCTCATCTATCTGGCATATCTCTAAAATTTCATCTAATGTACCTAATTGATTTTTCTTTCCCATAGTTTCAGGGCATATAAAAATTTTACCGTATAGGTTTAGCTCCTTCAGCATTGTTAATGATTTTTTAATGGCTACAACTAAATTTTCAAAGGCCTGTTTTCTTAAGATTTTACCTACTGAACCAGGATGCAAAACTACACGATCAGCCCTCATTTTATCAGCAAGTATTAAGGTTTTTCTTAAATATTCTTGGGATTTATCCTGCATTTCAACATCAGAACTCCCAAAGTTTATATAGTACGGACTATGTATAGAAAGAAGTATATTGTTTTCAAAGGCAGCATTACCAATCTTTTCTGCTGTTTCAAAACCTATGTTGATTCCTCGTCCAAAGGAATACTCATAAGCATCAAGTCCCTTTTCCTTTAACCATTTTGGCATATCTACTGAAGATTTATACCCTTCATCATAAAAACCTTTTGAGTTACCAGATGGTCCAAATTTTGCTGTCATATTATCCTCCCTTTAAATGCTTTAAATATATGTTTTGCATATTTCTAATATTTTATCAATTGTTTCTTCTAAATTATAATTTTCAACTTCATAATCACAATAATTTTTATATAGATTTATTCTTTGCTCATAAAGTTCATACAGTTTATTTTTGTCTTTTATAATCGGTCTACCCTCCAAACTCAATGTATTACTTATATCTTCTATATTTCTATTTATAAATATAATTACACCATTCTTTTTAAGATTTAATATATTATTATAATTTAAAACTACTCCTCCTCCAGTTGATATGACACATCTGTCCTTTTTTGATAGTATTTCAATTATTTTTGTTTCCTTTTGCCTAAAATAAGCTTCTCCTTTATGGAACATCTCCTCTATGCTTTCTCCATAAGTATCAATTAAAACTTTATCTGAATCAAAAAAAGGTATGCCTAACCTTTGTGCCAAAATATTACCCAATGTTGTTTTACCACATCCTGGCATACCTATCAATACAATATTCATAAAGCATCACCTTTATTATATAATTAATTTATCTTGAGTAAATCTATAAATATTGAAATAAAAATCAATATATAAACTTAATGTTTTAATAAAATTAACTTAAGATTATTTATAACTTATTTCTTTATAAATGGATTTTATGTATGTACCACATCTACCTTTTACAGATATAGAATACTTTTTCTCATATTTTTTATTTTTAAAAACCACCTCAACACTGTTATTATTATCAAAATTTAATACCACTGTTCTATCTTTTGCTATTTCTCCTTCCCCTTTAATTATATTCCTATAAACATAAACCAACCCCGCTTCAGCATTGTTGTAGGCTTGTTCTGATAAAAGTGTACTATTTTGAATTATATTAGAACTCATCAAAATCGATGTAGTCATAAATACTAATGTAATAAGCAAGAATGCAATAAGTATATAATATGTTGCTACACTACCTCTACTTTTCATATGCTTCACCTATAAAGCAAGTGTACTTATTATTTAAACTTGTTGTTATAGTTATCTTATATAATTTTTCTGACTTTTTCTCAACCAAAACATAATCTATTTGAGGCACTATTTGTTGCGAATCTACATTAAATCTTAAAATTCCATTTTTTATATATAAAATACCTCCATCGGATGTCTTAAAAATCTCCAATCTATTTTTATTCATCGAATTTATTAGCTGTATTTTGTCAGTCCTTATTTTATCAGAAATAAAATCTAATGCAATAGTAGCATTTATTATATCTGAGTTATCTTTACCTACCTTTTTGTTTATACCAATAGTAAAGCTATAAAAATCCAATGAAATAAACACTATAATTAAAAATATAAAAAGAGCTACAATAGATTCAATTAATGTAAATCCTTTTTTCTTCATCAATAAATCACCTATTTATAACTTGATAATTTTAAAGAATCTCCATTTACCCTATCCTTAACCTCAACACTTAATTGATAAAGATTAGTATCAAGATATTTAAACTGAAGAATAACAATAAATCTTTCACTATTATCCTTGTTTAAACTAAATATATTTTGGTCAATTGTATCTAAAAGTTCATAAGAAGAATTTAAATATATATTGCATTTTAAATCATCATAATAAGTATTACTCTTTTTATACATCTCACAAAGGGACATCGCAATTAAATACATATTATTGTTATCTCTATTTTTACTATATAAAATTATATTGCTCATATTTATTTCTGCTATAACTGGGATTAAAATAGCAATTGACATTAATACACATACAACTTCTATTAGAGTAAAACCCTTTTTTTTCAAACTTATCACTTAACCTCCATAATCCTTGTGTATCCTATCGTTAATGTAATATTTCTAAATTTATTAGTATTTTTATCATAAACTGATATAGTACAGGCGTGAGGAGATATATTACCATCTGGTTTAAAAATAACTATTCCGTTTTCAGGAATAGTGCTTTTAACCCTACTAATTATATAATCCTTATTTAGTCTTCTTTTCTTTAATACCTTTCCATTTTGTCCTCCAATGTATATTTCATAGCCATTAAAATCGTGTTGATATTCATCTAATGTAAAAAACACCTTAACCTCATTTATTCTGCTGTTTATTGCCAGCATTTTTGCCTCCTGCATATCAGTAATTATAGTCTCAATAGTACTATCTAATATATCCTTCTTAAACAAATTTAAATCCAAATTAATCACACTTAAGGAAATTATTATAATAGCTATAGTACATATTATTTCAATTAGTGTATAACCTCTTTTATTCAAAATATCCCTTCTTTAAAAGAGTGATATATACCAGTTAATTATCACATCACCAAATAAAACAACTATAATTGTGGCTAACGAAATAAAAGGTCCAAATGGTATATAATCCTTTCTTCCCTTTATCTTAAAAAGTATAAGTAGTAGGCCTACAACCCCTCCAATTATAAAGGATAAAAGGAGCATTAAAAATGTATTTATAAAGCCTAAATAGATTCCACATAGCAGACAAATTTCAATATCGCCTTCACCCATAGCCTTTGTTAAAAACACTATTGCTCCTATAAATAAAGCTCCAAGTAAACCTCCTAATATGCTGCTTTTTATTGGAATATTTAAATAATACTTTTCTAAAATAACAAAAAAAATACCAAACAATATTCCCATTAATGTTGTATTAAAATATACATCTTGAGTTAAATAATCAATTGTACCAATAACTATTAAAAAACAAAACAATACTGCATATTTAAAAAAGGCAATACTAATTCCAAACTTTATATAGAGTACTCCAAACAAAATAGCTGTCATAATTTCAATAATTGGATAAATAATTGAAATCCTTTGCCTGCAACTTCTACATCTCCCTTTTAAAATGACATAGCTAATTACTGGAATTAAATCATACCACCTTAATTTATATCCACAATTTGTACAGTGGGATGGTGGATATGCTATTGATTCCTCCCTTGGAATTCTATATATGCATACATTTAAAAAACTACCTATAATCAGTCCAAAAATTATAGAAAAAATAAAATATGTAGTTTCCATAAACTCCCCTCCAGATTAGATTTATTAATTTTGATTTGCTACTGGTTTTAAAGTACCTTCTTCTACAAGGGCTTTTAATTCATTGATAGTATAATTTAATAACTCACTGTTTTTTTCTGTAAGTTTATCAATCAAATTTTTAAGTCCAGTCGCATTAGGATTGTTTGCATCAATTGATAAATCTGATATTTGTGTGTTTGCATTTAATTCTCCATTAGTCGTTCCCTGAACAGAGGCATTATAAAGTTCAATTGCATTTAAAAGCATCCTTGCCTCAGACCTAAGTTTAGTATTTTTTGCATTTACAGTATAGCTTGTTACTTCTGGTATTAAGGTTGCTGCCAAAATACCAATTATGGCTATTGCTGCAATAAGCTCAATTAGTGTAAAACCCTTCTTTTTTTTCATATAGATACCTCCCTGTCAATAATTTCAATAATAATTATTGACAGGTTTTTATGGTTTAAACTTTAAATTATGCTTCTATAAATCTTAAATATTGGTAACATCAAAGCCATAACTATAAATCCTATCAGTACTGCAACTAATATTATTAGTGTAGGTTCTACAAAAACCATAACCCTCTTAATATACTCATCAAGTTCAAGATAGTAATACTCAGACATATTTTTTAAGGTTTTATCTAATGTACCCGTTTCCTCTGATGTTCTTAATATATTTATAAGCATTTTAGGAAAAAATTCAACCTGTGATAGCGACTCACTTAGGCTAACTCCCATTTGAACCCCTAAAGCTACCCTTTTAAACTTCTCTTTTATAAATCTATTTTCAACTACATTTGTTAATATTTCTATTGACCTACCAATTGGAATTCCACCATTTGTTAGCATTGCTAAAATAGCTGTGAATTGAACAGATGTATTTAATACATTTATTTTCTTAATAATAGGTAAATTAATAGATATATACTCCTTTGCCTTGTTTGCTGAATCTATTCTTTTATTAATTTTTAAAATTAAGAATAATAATATCAAAAAACTTAAAATAGCTATTTGGTATTCTCTTATAAAATATGATGTTTTAATAACAATTTGAGTAGGTAAGGGAACTTCTTGTTTATTAAATTGATATAATATATCTGAAAACATAGGTATAATTTTATTAAATAGAGCCATCATAATGGTTATTGTCAATACAAATACTAACTTTGGATACGCGGTTGCCTGTTTAATCTTATTACTTAACGAGTATTGTTTATAGTAGTAATCTGAAAGCATACTAAAGATTTCCTCTAAATTGCCACTTAATTCACCAACCCTTATCATATTAATAAAAAAATATGGGAATTTTTTAGTATCTTCAAAGGCTTTAGATAAAGGCAATCCAGTCTGTACATTGCTATAAACATCTTCAAAAACATTTCTTAGCCTTCCTTCTGATTGTTCAATCAAAAGCTCAATAGTTCTTAAAATATCTAAACCCGATTGACTTGAAATATGTAATTGCTTGCATATAAAATAAAAATCCTTACTATTCAGTTTTCTTTCAAATTTTATATCTATCTTTTTTCTTTTAAAAATAGGAGAGACACTGCTCCTTTTAAGAACAGTGTCTGTTACCTCAATACCTTCAGTTTGTATTAATCTACTTAATAATTTATCCTTTATTATTTTTTCTCTATTAAAGTATTTTGGCATACAAACACCCCACAGCCAAAAACTATAGATTTAAAAGCCTCATAACAATATCTCTATCAACTGAATAATTAAGTGCATCTTCATAAGTTATTAAACCTTTTTTGTAAAGTTCTACAAGAGACATATCCATTGTTTTCATTCCATACTTTGCACCTGTTTGAACTGCTGAATCTATTTGATGAGTTTTTCCTTCTCTTATTAGATTTCTTATAGCTGGAGTCGCAACCATTATCTCCATAGCACAAACACGTCCATTTCCATCTGCTCTTTTTATTAGTTGCTGGGATATCACTCCCTCTAAAACAGCAGAAAGTTGAACCTTTATCTGTTGTTGTTGATAAGGTGGAAAAACATCCACTATTCTGTCAACAGTTTTTGAGGCACCAATTGTATGTAAAGTTGATAAAACTAAGTGACCTGTTTCAGCCGCTGTTATAGCAATTGAAATTGTCTCTAAATCTCTCATCTCACCAACTAATATTACATCTGGGTCCTCTCTTAATGCTGCACGAAGTGCGTTAGCATAGGACTTTGAGTCGTGTCCAATTTCCCTTTGGTTAACTATACTTTTTTTATGCTTGTGAAGATATTCAATAGGATCTTCAAGAGTAATGATATGGCAACTTCTGTTTTGATTTATTTCATTAATCATTGCTGCAAGCGTTGTTGACTTACCACTTCCTGTAGGGCCTGTTACTAATATAAGTCCTCTTGTTTTATTTGTAAGTTCTTTAAGAACTGAAGGCATATTAAGTTTTTCAAGTGTCGGTACCTGGGCTGCAACTGCCCTTAATGCCATTGCATCACTACCTCTTTGTCTAAAAGCATTTACTCTAAATCTGCCAATACCTTGAATTGAATAAGAAAAATCCAATTCCCCAACTTCTAAATACTTTTTATATTGCTCTTCACTTAAAACTTCCTTAACATAATGTTCTGCCATTTCTGTTGTTAATTTTTCATCAGTTATTTGAACTAAAGAACCATTTACTCTCGCCGTTGGAGGGATTCCAACTGTGATGTGTAAATCTGACGCTCCTATTTCTACAACTTTCTCTAACAATTCTTGAAATCTTAGCATATCTATCCTCCCTTTGTATCCCCTAATCAATATTAGAAATGATTTTTACCATTTCATCTATAGTTGTTATTTTAGATATAACCATTTCTCTACAGGAATTTTTCAAAGTTTTCATACCTTTATTAATACACAAATCCCTTAATATGTCAATATTATGATTTTTAATTATCATATTTCTAATCTCTTTATCAATTTCTATTACCTCAAATACGCCTATTCTACCCATATATCCACTGCCATTACATTCCTTACAACCAACTCCTCTACTTAACAAAATATCCTCTTTATCATCTAATTCTAATATTTTCTTTTCATATTCTGTTGCATAATAAGCAACCCTACAGTATGGACAGATTTTTCTAACTAATCTTTGTGAGATAATACCCTTTACAGCACAAGAAATTAAATATGTTTCTACCCCCATATCAACAAGCCTTAAAATAGCAGATGCTACATCATTGGTATGAATTGTACTTAAAACTAAGTGTCCTGTAATTGCCGCTCTTAGTGCTATTCTTGCTGTATCTAAATCTCTAATTTCACCTACCATTATAATATCTGGGTCTTGCCTTAAGACAGCCTTAAGACAGCTTGAAAAATCCAATCCTATTTTAGGATTTATGTTTATTTGATTAATTCCATCTATCATATATTCAACAGGATCCTCTATAGTAATAATATTTTTATTCTTACCATTTAAATCATTTAAAATTGAATATAAGGTTGTTGTCTTACCACTACCTGTAGGACCACATATTAAAATCAATCCACTATTTTGTATTATCAATCTTCTTATGATATCTTCTTCTGCTTTATTAAAGCCTAACTCTAATCTACTTAAATTGATATTATTCTTTTTTAATACTCTAATAACAATTTTTTCACCGTGAATTGTCGGAATAGAACTTACTCTGAAGTCTATTAACTTTGAATCCATATTAACAACTATTCTACCATCCTGTGGCAACCTCTTTTCTGATATATCCATATTTGCTAAAACCTTTATTCTACCTATAACACATTGAGTTATATTTTTTGATAAACTATACATTTCAATAAGTTCACCATCAATTCTAAACCTAATTTTTAAACTATTTATCATAGGTTCTATATGTATGTCACTTGCATTAATATTAACGGCCATATGTAAAATATCATCAATCAAATTTATAGCGGGTGAATTATTAATCTTTAACTGCTGGGTATATAAATTAGTATTTAATTTACTTATACTCTCTTCTACTTTATCTGCTAAATAAAGTATTTTTTTACTCTTATAATGCTTTTCTATATTAATTTTAATATCGCTTCTTCTACTTAAATACAATTTAACTCTTCGTCCCGATACCTGTTTTATTTTTTCAATAATACTTGAATCAATGTATTTATATGTAGCAACCTTTATGATATCTCCATCTTCATCAAAGGGTAATATAGAATTTTCAAATATTAATTCAGATGAAACCAAATCAATTGCCTTTTGATTAATTGAAATTTTATCTAAATCCACTACTTCCAATCCTAAATTATATTTTAAGTCATCTAACAATTGCTCTTCTAAAACAAAACCTAAATCTAAAAGAGCATCCTCTGTAGAACAACTATTCATTTGTTTATATTCTTTTAACACATCAAGTTTACTTTTATCTTTTATGATTTTAGTTTCTATATTAAATAAAATTCCTGTGCTACTCAATATATCTCCTCCTAAATTAGGCTAATAAAATTATGCACAGGAATTTTATTATTTAAACTCCTAATATTAGCTGTATCTTAAATCTACTTTTATCTTCTTTTCTAATCTTCTAAAAAATTTTGTCGTTATAAACTCCCTCGAATCTATAGGATCAACAAGAATAGTTTTTATACCAACTCTATTACCTCCCAATATATCAGTAAATATTTGATCCCCAATAATGCAAGTTTCTTCTATATTGTTATCAAAAAGCTTAATTGCACCTAAGAATTTTTTCTTCATTGGTTTTATACCAAATCCTGTATAGTATAAAATCTTATCATTACTAATAAAGTTTTTAACTCGTTTTGCTGAACTATTTGAAAGTAGGCATACTCTAAATCCCTCTTTTAAAAGTTCCTCAATAAATGTTCTTCCTTTATCATCAATTTGTTTAGCACCCCAACAAACCAATGTATTATCTATATCTAAAATTACATTTTTTATATTTTGTTTATTTAGCCACTTTAAATCTATATCATAAATACTTTTAAAATAATAATCAGGCTTTAATAAATTATTCATACTTACCACCTTTATCTATATTTTTCTATATTTTATCAAAATATCAGTCTAATGTCTAAATAAAATTACTAATATTTTGATATTTTAAAAATAAGGTGCCTTGAACTAAAATTCTCGGCACCATAGAACAATACACTATATAGATTTTATCTTTGCATTTCCTTAGCCAATTTTTTAAGTGCTCTTTTTTCAATCCTTGATACGTAACTCCTTGATATACCTAACATCTGTGCAATTTCCATCTGTGTCTTTGGTTCTCCACATAATCCATAGCGGAGCTTTATTATTATTTTTTCCTTTTCTTCTAGAACCTTATCTATAATCCTATAGAGTTTTCTAATAGAAATTTTACTTTCTACTTCATCCAATATTTTATCGCTTTCAGTACCTAAAACATCCATTAAGCATATTTCATTTCCCTCTTTATCTACACCAATAGGATCCTGTAGATATACCTCTGTTTTCACCTTTTTTACAGAACGCATATACATTAGTATCTCGTTTTCAATGCATCTTGCAGCATAAGTCGCAAGTCTGTTTCCCTTATCATAATCAAAGCTTTCAATAGCTTTAATTAATCCAACAGTACCTATAGAAATTAAATCATCAGAATCCTTACCTATAGGTCCAAATTTTTTAATTATGTGAGCTACTAATCTTAAATTTCTTGTAATAAGTTCTGCCTTTGCCTGTTGATTACCATTTTTATATTCATTAAACAATCTCTTTTCTTCCTCTTCGGTGAGGGGTTTTGGAAATGAAGTCCCATTTGTTATATAGCCTGCAAGTAGAAATAGTCCATCTAAAAAGCTACATATAGTTTCTATTATCAATAAAACACCCCCCTGATAGGCCTATGTACATTATATGCAGCTCAGGAGGGTTTTGTTCATAGTAATCTTATGTGTAATTTTATTATATCATAAATTTTTCAAATCATAAATACATAATCCTGAATTATTCATGGAATTTATTTAAAAGAGTTCTATAGCCCATATTAACTTAATTTTTTACTAAACTGCATTTCACTTAAAAAGTGAAATAAAAACATGAAAAAGAGGGCCCAAATTTGTTATAATATAGTTGCTAAACAAATACCAAACAAAGGGAGGGTTCTCAATGTTTAGTTTATATGATATTTGTTTAGAAAGCAATAGTAAAATACGATTAAATTTTGATGGTGGTGACTTATCTTCTGATACAGGATTGTTATTGCTTAAAGAATTTACTCATAAAATTGGCTTCGAAAATGTAATAAAAAGTTTATTTAAAACAAA